>WGAL01000061.1 GCA_015494845.1 Melioribacteraceae bacterium | reverse complement strand
ATTACATATTCTGTTCCAAATAAGAATATTATTGGCGAAAATGTTTCTTACCAAAAACATAATAAATGGGCATTGAAACACAGAAAATTAATTGTTGGCGATGTTTTCGAAAGTGTCCAAGGCTCTAAAACAATTCCGGTTGTTCATCCTTTATTTAACGACGACGAAAAATTTATCGGTTTGTTAACAATATTAATCCGTTATGATTTTTTTGCCAGAAGTTTTCTGCAGTCGATTAAATTCAGCCAAAACTCAAAAACTTATTTATTGCAAAAGGACGGAACGGTCTTATATTCGGATAATATTGATGAAATTGGCGAAACATTTTTTGAATTACCGCAATGTTACGGTTGCGAAGACATTTCGCGGCAAGTTATGGCAACGCATAAAGTATTTACCTATTATGAAGTTAAAAAAGAAGGCAGAAACGGGTATGCTTTTGTTAAAAGTATTTTATTGCCGCATAATGAGTGGACAGTTTTGATTTATGTTCCGAAACAAGAGTTTTTCGCATCCATTGAAAATTTATCCAAACAGTTTTTTGTTGTCGGAATGTTTTTGTTTTTAACAATACTTATTGCTTTTATAGCTCACAATTACCGGGAAAATAAACATTTATCCAAAATTATTGAACAAGAACAGATATTCGAAGTTGTCTCGGAAAGTACAGGGCAAATTGTTTTTGAACTTGATCTTTCCAAAAATAAACTGGTTTGGTCAGGAAATATCAAGAGAGTTTTAGGTTATGATTTTGAATTTTTGAAAGCGAAACCCATACGTGAAATTGTAAATTTGTTAGTACACAAAGAGGATAGATTAAAATTTGTTCGTCAATGTTTTGAAACGGTCAGAAAAAAATCAAAACATTATACGACAACATTCAGAGTTAAACATAAAGCCGGTAAATATATTTTTGTGGAGATTACTTGTGCCGTATTTTACAATAAAAAGATGAAAGCAAAAAAAATATTTGGCGCGGCAAGAGATATAACTTATCAAAAAATACGCGAAGAAGAATTAAGACGCTACAAAAATGAATTGGAAGCTCTCGTTGAAGAAAGAACAAAACAATTGGAAGAAACATTAAGTACATTAAAAACAGAGATTGAAGAACGTAAAGCGAAAGAAAAAGAATTGGAAAATGCGAATCGTAAAATACAAGCGGCAAATAGGTTAAAATCGGAATTCCTTGCTCAGATGTCGCATGAAATACGAACTCCGATTAATGTAATTATCAGTTACACTTCGCTAGTTCGAGCGGAATTTGAAGATTTAATCGAGAAAGACGAAGAATTAAAAAACGCATTTAAAGCAATTGAAGACGCCGGAGACAGAATTATCAGAACGGTCGAATTAATTTTAAACATGACCGATTTACAGACCGGAAGTTTCGAGCCACATATTCAAAATTGGGATATCTACGACCAAATTCTTTACCATGTTTTTCTCGAATATTTTCCGAAAGCCAATGATAAAAACATAGGGCTGGTTCTTGAAGAACCGCAAGGCGATACTCACGCAAACGTCGATGAATTTTCTGTGCGACAGATTTTTACAAATTTGATTGACAACGCCATAAAATACACGGAAAAAGGAGAGGTTAGAATTCGCGTTTTCAGAAATGAAGATAATAAATTGGTAATTGAGATTTCAGACACCGGAATTGGAATCGACGAAAAATATATGCCGTATTTATTTGACGCGTTTACGCAGGAACAGCAAGGCTATACTCGTAAATTTGAGGGAAACGGTCTCGGGCTTTCGCTTGTTAAGCAATATTGCGATTTGAACAATATTGACATAAGTGTAAAATCCGAGAAAGGAAAAGGTTCGACCTTTAAGTTGATTTTTCATAATTCGTAATTCTAATTTTACCAAATCTTACCCGTCCGCTTTAGGCGGATTGTCGGAATGTAAAGCAAAACACAAATACTCAAAAACCGGTTGAACTATTCCGCGCACGTCACGATAGTTTGCCACGGAAATTATTTCATAATTTCCTCGCAAAGACGCGAGATGTTTAAAATTTGCCGTCATTGCGAGGAAGGATTCCGACGATAGTCGGAAGACTGACGAAGCACCGCCGCGGCGGACTATCTCATTGTAAGCAAATGCTAAATATTCCATAGATTGCCACGCTCCACTACGTTACGCTCGCAATGACGTATTTTTTAATATCGTTGGAGAAAATTCATTTTGATTTTAAATTCGGAAATTCTATATTTCGAACAATAAAATAAAATGTTCGAAAAATCAAATAATCAAAATGAAAAAATACGATAACAAAAAAGAAGAAATTCTCGAAGCGGCGACTAATCTTTTTGCGGTTTACGGTTATTCCAAAACGACTTTGGACGATATCGCAAAAATGCTCGGAATGAAAAAAACTTCTCTTTATTATTATTTCGAAAACAAAGAGCAGTTATTCCGTGAAATAATTACGATGGAAATTCATGAGCATTTTGCGGCGCAAGAAAAGATACTTGTCAAGAAAATCAAAGCGTCGAAAAAAATCGAGGAAATTTTAATCGAATTAATGTATTTCGTTCGTAAAAGAACAATGAAATACAGCGTGCGCCTTGAAACGTATCTTGAATTTGGAAGAATAATCAGAACGCAATTTTCCGAATTGCGGGAAAGACAACTAAAACTGCTGAAAGAATTAATTGAAGAGGGAATTGAAAAAGGCGAGTTTCGCAAAGTAAAAGCGCAAACGGTAGCCGAAGACCTCGACGAATTGGTTCTTGCAATGATAAACAACGCTTATATCGTTTCCGGCGAAACATTTATTAAGAACGTAGATTTCGAACCGATTGTGAAAAAAATCAAACGCGTTATTAAATACGTATTGGAAGGAATAAAAATAAATAAGGGATAAATTATGTTAAAAAAGATTTTTCTTTTAGCGGGTTTCGTTCTGTCGTCAATAGCGCTTTACGCGCAGCAAACAACGCTTACATTGACAATGGACGACGCGATAAAAACCGCTTTACGAAACAACCGCGAAATAAAACTCGCCAAACTTGACGTTGAAAAAGGCGAGGCGGCGGTGAAAGAGGCGTTTGGTTACGCAATGCCTACGCTTGATTTTTCCGCGGGGTTCTCGCATTTCCTAAAAAAACCGATGATGCCGTTCCCGGATTTTCAAGCAATGCTGAATAATTCGACTTACGGAATTTTGTTTCAGGAAGGTATAATTCCTTACGACCCGAATAAGTTAATGCCGATGGATTACAAGTTGCAATCGTTTGCGCTTGCAAATAATTACAAGGCGGAATTTCAATTCAGCCAAATTTTGTTTAATTCCGCCGTGTTCCGAGGAATCGGCGCTTCGAAAATTTATCTTAATCTCGCCAAAGTAAAATTGAAAGAGACCGTTTCGCAAACGGTTCTGAAAGTAAAAAAAGCGTTTTACGGCGTTTTGCTAACCGAGCAATTATACGATATCGCGCTTGCACGCTACAACAACGCTAAAGAGCATTTGGAAAACGTTAAAGCGATGCGCGAGCAAGGACTTGTGCCGGAATTTACCGAAATGCGCGTGAAGGTGGAAGTGGAAAATATCAAACCGATATTAAAACAACTTGAGAACGCGCATACGAACGCTTTGAACGGATTGAAAATCGTTTTGAATATTCCGCAAGAAAGCAAGGTTGAAGTCCAAGGTAAATTGGAATATACGGAAGACGAATTGCCTTTGTTGGAAGATTTAATCGCGGCGGGAAAAGAATTGAACCTCAATATTCAAACGCTGAAAGTTAAAAAACAACTCGATAAAGAAATGAAAGCGATCGACGCCGGCGCGTATTGGCCTACGCTTGTGGGATTTGCAAATTACGCGTTTAATGGAACAGGCGAAAAATTTAATTTTACCGATTATCAAACTTCGACAATCGGAATTAGTTTTTCGATAAATTTATTTCAAGGGATGAGAACTTACCACAAAGTTCAGCAGGATGAAATTACGATTAAGCAAACTTCCGAACAAATCAAAACTTTAACCGACGCAACCGTGATGCAAATCGTTTCGAAATACAACGATTTGTTGCGCGTTAAAAACGAAATTCTTTCAATGCGCGACAACGTAAAACTTGCCGAAGAAGCGTATAAAATTGCCGAAGACAGATTTAATCACGGATTGAGCAGTCGGCTGGAAGTAAACGACGCGGACGTGGCGTTAAGCAAAGCGCGCGTAAATTACACGCAAGCGGTTCACGATTATCTTGTCGCAAAAGCAGAACTTTACGATTTGGTCGGGAAAATCGAACAAGAATATTTGGATTACGTAAAAGATTACATCGAATAAAAATAAAGGGAAATAAAATGAACACGAGAACAATTAATTTTGGAAAACTTTTTACGGTTTTAAGTCTTGTGGCGCTTCTTTTTGCCGGGTGCTCAGGCGAGAAAAAAGAAAAAGCAAAAACCTTCGAGGAAATTTTAAAGGAAGAAGGTTATCCGGTAACGGTTCAAAAAGTTACGCCGAGAAAATTCACGAAAGTCTTAAAATTTTACGGAACGTTCGAAGGCGAGCGTCAAACCGTAATCGGCGCAATGATTGGCGGACGAATAGAAAAGATAAATTTCAAGCCTGGCGACAACGTAAAGAAAGACGACGTGATTATTGAGTTTCCCGAAGATTCGCCTGCGTCGAAATACCAACAAGCGAAAGCGGCTTATGAAAATTCAAAGAAAACTTACGAGCGGATGAAAGCGCTTTACGAAAAGGGACAAATCGCGCAGGCGCAGTTCGAAGGCGCGGAAACAAAGTATTTGGTGGATAAACGCAATTACGAAACGATGAAAGATATGCTGAAACTCGACGCGCCTTACGACGGAACGATAACAGAATTTATGGTGGACGAAGGCGACAACGTGAAAGCGAAAACGCCCTTGTTTACGATAGCAAAATTGGACAGAATGAAAATCCGCGTATGGATTTCCGAAAGCGAGCGGATGCAAATCAAAAAAGGAATGAAAGCGGTTGCGAGCGTCGAAGGAAAGACCTACGTAGGAAAGGTTTCGGAAATCTCGCTTTCCAAAAATCCGATGAAACAAGCGTTTTACGCCGATTTGATTTTCGATAATTCGAAACGCGAAATTTTGCCGGGACTTACCGCCGACGTTCAAATCGTGGTTTACGAAAACGACAACGCAATCGCCGTTCCGCTAAACGTAGTGAAAAAAGACGAAAAAGGAAGTTACGTTTTTCTTGCGCAAGGCGATGTCGCTAAAAAACAATACGTGAAAATCAAAAATTCAAACGGCGTTTATTACGAAATCGAAAGCGGATTGAAAGCCGGCGACCCGCTGATTGTAAAAGGAATTTTAAGATTAAGCGACGGCGTAAAAATCAGAGTTACGAAATAAGGAGGAAATATGTTTTTAGCAAAACTTTCCGTCGAACGTCCCGTATTTACAACGGTGTTGCTTTCGGTTTTTATTCTTTTCGGCGCACTTGCTTTTAAGACGCTTAATCTTAACCATATGCCGGAAGTTAAAATTCCGTACGTAACCGTTACGACGATTTATCCCGGCGCGGGACCGAAAGAAACGGAAACGCTTATCACGAAAAAAATTGAAGACGCGGTTTCGACGATTAGCGAAATAAAGAAAATAGAATCGTACAACTTGGACGGCGCGGCAATTACCGTTATTGAGTTTAAATTGACAAAAGACGTTGACGTCGCGAACCAGGAAGTAAAAGACAAAGTTGACCAAATTCTGAACAAACTTCCTTCCGACGCGAAAAAGCCGATTGTACAGAAAATCGATATTAACGCTTTTCCGATTATGGATATTATTTTAAGCGGCGATATCGACCCGCGCGAACTTTACCACATTGCTTCGACGGACTTAAAAGACCGCTTGTCGCAAATTCAAGGCGTTGCCGACGTAAAAATAACCGGCGGGCAGGAACGCGAAATTAAAATTGCGTTTGACAATAAAATAGTTTACGAAGATTTTATTTCGCTTCCGCAAATGTTGCAGATTATCGGTTCGCAAAATATCGACCTTCCGAGCGGTTCGTTCAAAATTAACGATTTGGAATACACAACGCGCGTTAAGGGAAGATTTCGTAGTATTGACGAAATTAGAAATTTGCAAGTTCCCACGCCGTTTGGGAATAAGCGACTCGCGCAAATTGCGAAGGTTATCGACGGCGGAAAAGAGATAAGAAGACGCACGGTTTTCTTCAACGCTGAAACGGGAATTACCGATTCGAATGCTGTGCGGCTTTCGATAATCAAGAGCTCCGACGGAAACGAAGTTGTTGTGTCCGACGCTGTTCACAAAGCGTTGCCGGAAATTTTGAGTTCCTTGCCGGAAGGTCTTTCGCTTAAAATTGTAAGCGACAAATCGATTTTCACGCGCAGTTCTGTCGATGATACCGTAAGCAATATTATTCTCGGCGTCGTTTTTACCTCGATTATTCTCTTCTTGTTTTTGTTCAACATTCGCTCGACGATTATCGTCGCACTTTCGATGCCCGCTTCGATAATCGCGACGTTTCTTACTTTTCAATGGTTCGATATGAGTTTGAACATTATGTCGCTTATGGGAATTTCGGTTTCCGTCGGCGTGCTTGTGGCGAACTCGGTCGTTGTGCTGGAAAATATTTTCCGCCATAAAAATATGGGAAATTCCCCGAAAGAAGCGGCTATTAAAGGAACGAGCGAAGTTGCGCTTGCGGTAATTGCGGCAACTTTAACCAACGTTGTTGTGTTCTTGCCGATTGCAAGCATGCATTCAATGGTCGGAATGTTTATGAAAGAACTCGCATACGCGGCGGCGTTTTCCACGATTTTCTCTTTGCTTTTTTCATTTACTTTAACGCCGATGCTCGCGTCGTTGTTAATTAGGAAAGACAGCAAAGTTGGAAATGTTACGAAAAAAGTTGATGCGTTCTACAAAAAATGGGATGAATTTTACAGAAAGTGGCTTGCGAAATCGTTGCAAAACAAAGGCATCAGCGTTGCGATAATTTTGGTTTCGTTCGCGATATTTGTTTTCACTGTTGTTTACTACGGGCCGAAAATCGGATTTAATATGATTCCGCAATCGGATAACGGCGAAATTCAAATTACGGTTGAACTGCCGCAAGAATACAATATTTATGAAACCGCCGACGTTCTTCGCACAATGGAAGAAAAAATCAAAGGTTATCCTGGAATAAAAAATATCGTTACGGAACTCGGAAGAATTACCGACGTAAACACCGGAACAAACGTTGCGCGAATGGACGTAAATTTGGTGCTGCCTGGCGAACGCGAAAAGAAACTCGATTATTACATAAACGAGTTTAAGAAGCAATTTACGGATATTCCCAACGTGCGCTTAATTACAGTCGATTACAAATCGTTTACTTCAAAAAACGGCGCGCCGATGCAATTCTTTTTGCTGGGACAAAATCTCGAAACGCTAAATAAACTTCGCGATACGGTTTGGGCGCGAATTAAAGACGTGCCAGGTTTGGTGAACCTCGACCAAAGTTCGCGCGAAGGGAAACCGGAAATTACGATTATTCCGGACAGAGTAAAACTCGCCGACGCCGGAATTACTGCGCGTGAAATCGCTTTGACTTTGCGCGCGGCGTTGGAAGGAATTACGGCGGCAAAATATCTCGAAAAAGGCGACGAATACGACATCACCGTAACAATGAACGACGCATCGGTTGATACGCCGGAAAAAATCGGACGCATTGCAATTCCTTCGCGTCGCGGAACGGTATTCCGTCTTGCGCAACTTGCAGATATTCGTTTTACGAAAAGTTATTCCAAAATTATTCATCGCGATAAATTCGTAGCGATACAATTTACCGGTTCGCCTGCGCCAGGCGTGCCACTTGGAAACATAACGAAAGAAATTGAAAAAAGGTTGAAAGACGTGAAGTTCCCGCCTGGTTACAAAATGAAATGGGCCGGTACGGTTCGAATGATGAACGAAATGGTTAGCGATATGCAATTTGCCTTTGTTCTTGCGCTTATTCTTACTTACTTGTTGCTTGCCGCAATTTTGGAAAGTTTCATTCAACCGATTTTCATTTTGCTTACCGTCCCGCTTGCGATAATCGGAGTGCTTGCGTCGCTTTATTACACGAATATTTCGTTTGCGATTACTTCCTTAATGGCGATAATTATGTTGATTGGAATCGTGGTGAATAACGCAATCTTAATGCTCGATTATACGAACCAACTTGTAAGGGAACACGGAATGAACGTGCGCGACGCGTTGATTGAAGCGTGTCCGACAAAACTGAAACCGATTGTGATGTCCACAATCGCGATTATTTTGGGAATGTTACCGCTTGCCCTGGGCGTCGGTAGCGCCGGCGTGGAAATGCGGCAACCGCTCGGCGTGGTCTCAATCGGCGGTTTGCTTGTTTCCACTTTGCTCGGATTGTTTGTAATTCCCGCGTTCTATTACGTTTTTGAGGATAGGAAGAATAAAAAGAAAAAATAAATAAGCGATATACGAAAAATTAAAGGCGCGCTCGTTGCGCCTTTTTTATTTTTGTCGGTTATTGCGAGCGGAATTAAAAAATAACCGTCATTGCGAGCGGAACGAAGTGAAGCGCGGCAATCTATCAGATTAGCAAGTAAAGGTAGAATATTCGATAATTCGCCGCGGCGGATGCCGATGCATTTTATCGCAATCCTCCAAGGCGGACGTGTGTTTTATTGTATTTTATTTTTGTTATTGCTAATAACTCTCCACCGGCGGGCAGGCGCAGAATAAATGTCTGTCACCGTAAGCGTTGTCGATGCGATTAACCGCCGGCCAGAATTTATTATCGCGCGTCCAATCAGCAGGGAATACAGCCGTTTCGCGGGAATATCCGTGCGGCCAAACCTCGACCGCAATATCATCAGCCGTGTGCGGCGAATTTTTTAGCGGATTATCCAACTTGCTCCATTCGCCGTTTTCAATTTTCTCAATCTCTTTTTTAATCGAAACAAGCGCGGCAATAAATCTGTCGAGTTCCGCTTTCGACTCGCTTTCGGTCGGTTCAATCATTAACGTTTCGTGAACAGGAAACGAAACGGTCGGCGCGTGAAATCCGTAATCCATTAAACGCTTTGCGACGTCTTCCACGACAATATCAGCGGTTTGCTTAAAGTTGTGGAAATTCAAAATAAATTCGTGCCCTACAAAACCTTTCTCGCCTGTGTAAACTACTTCGTAATGCTTCGAAAGTTTTGCGCGTAAATAATTAGCGTTAAGAATTGCGATTTTCGACGCCAAAGTCAAGCCTTCGCTTCCCATCATTTTAATGTAGGCGTAAGAAATAGTTAAAATATTCGCGCTTCCGAACGGCGCGGAAACCGTTGCGCGCATTGCTTTTGCCGAATCCGATTTGCGGAAAACGTGTCCAGGCAAGTACGGTTTTAACTTTTCATTTACGGCAATCGGACCTGCGCCCGGTCCGCCGCCGCCGTGCGGAATAGCAAAAGTTTTGTGCAAATTCAAATGACAAACGTCCGCGCCGATTTTCGCTGGACTCGTCAATCCGACTTGCGCGTTCATATTAGCGCCGTCCATGTAAACAAGTCCGCCGTTTTGATGAATAATATCGACTATTTCCGTAATTCTTTCCTCAAAAACGCCGTGCGTGGAAGGATAAGTAATCATAAGCGCGGCGAGGCGTTCGCTGTGTTGCTCGGCTTTTGCGCACAAATCGTCAACGTCCACGTTTCCCTTTTCATCGCATTTTACGATTACCACTTCCCCGCCTGCAAGAACCGCGCTCGCCGGATTTGTTCCGTGCGCAGAAGACGGAATTAAAACAACTTTGCGCTCTTCGCCTCCGTTGTTTTTATGGTAGTTCATTAT
>WGAL01000060.1 GCA_015494845.1 Melioribacteraceae bacterium | reverse complement strand
GCTTTCAAATAACTTATCGATTTAACCGTTTCGCTCAATTTCATAATACAGTCCTTTTTTAGACCAAATTTAATCCATGTTAATATTTATTGCAAGGGATTTGTTTGCAAAAATCTGCGACGAAAGTTTAACCGAAAAGAAAATTTTTCCGAATTAGAAATCGGACATAAATTCCTTCATTTTTATAACGTTTCCTCGAACTTCCTTAAAAACATTGTCGCTTAACATATTTTCTTTTGCATAATTCATTATCGGTCTTACCGATTGAATTTTTCTTCCGAATTTTTCCATCCATTTATAGCGCGGAAAAATCCACAAATGAAATCCGTGTTCGGAATCTTCATTCTGAAAAAAATATACTTCTTCAATTTTCAGAACGTCTCTCATTCCTTTACGGATTTTACGGGTGAGATTAATAAATTCATTTGCTTCTTCATCAGTAAATTCATCGATGGATTTTAATTTTCGCAAAGGAGCAATTATGAAAAATCCGGGAATTGGAACTTCCCAATCTTGACTGACGCTAAATAAATCTGTGGTTATTATGTTTTCGTTTGGAAATAATATTTTGTTTTTCATAAATTTTTCTTTCGTTGCGCCTTTGTGGTTAATAGATTAGGCGCTGAGTAGTTCTTCCTTAATTAGAGTTTGGCTTGGTAAATCATCCTAATCTTCCTCGTAATAATACGAGTAATCGATACCTTTCATAAATGTTTCGCGGTCGCGTATTTTGTCGGTAAGAGCTTTTTCAAGAAGCGATTTTAAAACGCTGCTATCCGTGGGACTTAATTTCATCGCGTTCATATAATCTTGCTTGCTTATTTTACTCCAATCAACGCATTTTTTTAAGCGTTTTTTCAAAATCAAATCCAACCAAATTCTTGTAGCTCTGCCGTTGCCTTCCATAAAAGGATGCGCTATATTCATTTCAACGTATTTATCCACAATTTGGTCAAACGTCGTTTCGGGCATTGCCTCAATTCCTCTCAACGTTTCATTCAAAAAGCGCGCCGCCGCGAATTGAAAACCTCCTTTTGAAATATTTTTTTTTCTGATTTGTCCGGCAAAATCGTACAATCCGCCAAATAAATAAGCGTGTATTTGTTGTAGCCCTTTAACCGTGCCTACTTCAATGCTTTCAATAAAAGAACTTTCAAACAACGCGTACGCTTTTGCTTTGCTTTTCCCATCTATGCTTTCGTCGCTACTAATAAACCACTCGATAAACCGATTTGCCTTTTTGCTTGGAAATTCTTTCGCCAATGCGATAATCCCCTCGTAATCCAAAGTATCCGATAAACGTCTTTTACCATCGGGCGCAAGAATTTTGAACTGGGTAGTGGAACTAACCACTTGACTGTTTTCTTTTTTTAATTTGGCTTTAAGATATTTCCAATAGTTTCGTGTTTTTACATAATCGTCTTGGTCGGTCAGAATTGCGATAATATCAAGAACCGAGAACCGCCATTTGGCGTTTTGTTCGTCCCAAACGGCGCGAACTTCTCTATCGTTAAAAAATCGTATGGATATTTTTGTTTTACTCATAATTTTAATTTATCGCTTCTATAATTTAAAATTAAAATTGTAATGAGCGCAAATTTAATATCAACAAATTTTTCCTCGCTCTTTGTGAGCCCGCCTCCGGCGGTTTATGCGCTTTGTGGTTTATGCACTTATGACAAATCAATGATCGGGCGGTTCTTGTTGTAAAAAATATCCGACGATAATTAACGCACTCAAAATTACCCATTGCGCCTTTCTTTTATTATTCGGAAATTTCAATTAAGCATTCGGGAGAATAATGAGGTTACGCGATTATCCGTTAATAAAATTCACTTCGGTTTTTGTTCTCGGAATAATTTTTGCCGAAGTTTTTTTCGTAAAACCGGAGTTTGTTCTGCTCGCGTTTTCTATTGCTTTTCTTCTTACACTAATTCTTTATTTTACGAAAAAATTCACTGCGGCAAACGTTTTTGTTTTCCTCGCGATTTTCCTTTTCGGCTCTGCTTTAAACTCAATTGAAAAAGCAAAAATTTCGCAATTACAATATCCTTTCGAAAAAGAATTATTCAAACGCGCGGCTATTTACGGAAAAATCACAAACGCCGAAATTCCGCTTGAAGACAAACTGCGATTTGAAATCGAATGCGACAGCGTAAAAACGCGAGACTTAATCTTACGCAATAAATTCAACGCCTTGGTCAATGTTTATTTCAAGAAACGTAACAACGCGGAAGCAAAAAAATTTAACATTGGCGATTACGTAGAAATTAACGGACGCTTATTCAAACCGCGCGGAAAACGGAATCCCTGCGAGTTTGATTACGCGAAATACTTAAAAGAAAAAGGAATTGTCGCGCTTGTTTCCGTAAACGAAATTGGCAAAGTAAAAATTTTGCGCAAAGGCGGAACAAGTTTTGAAAGCATAATTTACAATTTGCGTTTGAAAATAAACGACGCAATTAACCGGCTTTACGGCAGACAAAAACGCGCACTAATTAAGGCATTGATTTTGGGCGAGCGTCGCGACATTGAAAAAAGCACGGTGAATAATTTCATCAATAGCGGGACAGTCCACGTTCTCGCGGTTTCCGGCTTGCACGTAGGATTCATTGCGCTGATTTTATTGGTTTTGCTCGGCCGCTTCGGAATATTTTTAAGAAGCGCGCTAACCGCTCTCGGCTTGGTCTCATTCATTCTAATCAGCGGCGCGCATCCTTCCGTAATTCGCGCAGGCGTAATGGCGCTTGTTCTTCTAATCGCTTTCCTTTCCGGACGCGATTACTCGCCGCTAAACGCGCTCTTTTTCGCCGCTTTGATTATCTTAATAATAAATCCGCGCGAGCTTTTCGATCCCGGCTTTCAACTCTCTTTTTCCGCCGTTCTTTCTATTTTAATTTTCTATCCGGTTTTCAACGGATTTATTCGTCGTTGGATTCACGGCAAATACGCTAAAAAATTCGCGCAGTTTCTTGCGGTAAGCGTCGCGGCGCAAATCGGCTCGCTCCCGTTTACTTTGATTTATTTTCACAAACTATCGCTCGTTTCCGTTCTGGCAAATATTTTTGCAATTCCGTTGATTGGAATTATCGTTTCGCTCGCCTTCGCATCGCTAATATTTTCGGCGGTTTCGCTTCAGTTTGCGTCGCTTTATGCAATAACAAACGCGCTTGCAATCGACGCGCTTTTCAAGATTGCCGAAATTTCATCAAAAGTAAATTACGCTTATTTCGATGTCGCAAAATTCGGAACGGCGAACGCAATCGTTTATTTCATTGCGGTTGCGATTTTCTTTTACACGTTAGTCCGCTTTCGTTTCCGCGCGCGGGTTGTCGTTTTTCTTCTGCTCGTTCTTAATTTCGCGATTTATTCAAAACTTTTGGAACGCGAAATTTTACCGCGCAACGCGTTGTCGGTTATCGCGATTGACGTCGGGCAAGGCGACGCGTTGCTGGTAAAATTCCCGGATAACGAAGCGATTTTAATCGACGCAGGAAACGCCACAAAAAGATTTGACAACGGCGCGAACGTAATTCTGCCTTTGCTCGATTATTTGAATATTGACACTTTACGCGCGCTTTTTATTTCTCACGTGGACGCCGACCACTACCGCGGAAGTTTCGCAATCGTAAAATCCGGACGAGTTAAAACTATTTACAAACCGCGTCTCGATAAAAATATGAAAAAGGATTTGGCGTTCGAGGATTTCCTCAATAAACGCAAGCGCAAAATAAATTACTATCAACGAAAAGCAATAAACATAGGCGGTTGCCGCGTTTATATTTTGAACGACACGACTGCGGCGGCGTACAAACATTTCGACAACAACAATCGCAGCGGTTTGCTGAAAATAGTTTACGGCAAAAACTCAATTTTATTTACCGGCGATTTGGAAAAAGAAGGCGAACGGTTTTACATTAATTCTTACGGCGAATTTTTACGTTCCGACCTTCTGAAAGCCGGACACCACGGAAGCAAAACGTCGAGTAGCGAAGAATTTATTGCGACAGTTAAACCGAAATTTGCAATCATCAGCGCCGGGAAATTCAATAAATTCGGACATCCGAATTTTGAAGTTTTGGAAAGATTAAATAAATTCGGCATTAAAATTAAAAGAACCGATAAATCGGGCGCCGTTATTTTTACCGCAAACGGCGAAAATATTGATTTTATTAACTGGAAGTAAATGATATTTATAGAAAATTTCGATTTAACAAACTGCAACACATTTCGCGTTCCAGCAAAAGCAAAATATTATGTGGAAATACGCAAAGAAAGTGAAATCGCGGGAATGGTTGAATTCATTACTATAAATAATCTGCCTTTCTTAATTCTCGGCGAAGGAAGCAACATTTTATTTGTAAACGATTTCGACGGATTGGTTCTTGCGATTAAAACGAACAAAATCCGATTGGAAAACAAAACCCGCGAAACCGCCACGGTTATTGCCGACGCCGGAGTACGCTGGGACGATTTGGTTGATTTTGCGGTTCGAAAAAATTTGGGCGGAATTGAAAATTTATCTTTAATTCCTGGAACGGCAGGCGCCGCGCCTGTGCAAAATATCGGGGCTTACGGCGTTGAGATTTCCGATACCCTTGATTTTGTTGAAGGATACGATTTTCGCACGTTCCAAAAAGTAAGATTAAGCAACGCGGAATGTAAATTCGGCTACCGGCAAAGCATTTTTAAGAACGAATTAAAAAACAAATTTGTAATTACCAAAATCGGGTTGAAATTAAACAAAAACGCAAAACCGAATTTAAGTTACCACGCGTTGCGCGAAAGATTTCCTAACGAAAAACATACGCCTACAATAGCGCAAGTGCGGAACGCCATAATCGAAATACGGAAATCAAAATTGCCGTTGCCTGCCGATTTGCCTAACGCAGGAAGTTTTTTCAAAAATCCGATTGTAAAGGAATCGGATTACGAAAACCTGAAAGAAAAACTTCCGTCGCTTAAATCTTTTCCAAGCGGAAACGGTTATGTAAAACTCTCGGCAGCGCAACTTATTGATTTTATTGGATTAAAAGGCTATCGCAAAGGCGACGCCGGCGTTTACGAACGGCATGCGCTTGTTTTGGTTAATTACGGCGGCGCAACTGGGAAAGAAATTTTCGAACTTGCGCAATACATAAAAGGTAAAATTTTCGATAAATTTAACATATCTTTGGAATTTGAAGTTAACGTAATTTGAAAAGAGGTGGAAATGTCAACTAATGAACAAGCGGAAAAGAAAACTTTCGGCGAAGTCGTAAAGGACGCTTTCAAAGAACTTCGCGAAACGTTTGTGGCTTTTATTAAAGCTCCGAAAGCGTTGTGGGGAATTAACGTTCCTTACATTATCGAAGGATTGGTTTATTTCGGTATCTTAACAATTCTTGGGAAATACGCGTCGGAAAATATCGGTCTCGCCGATACGCAAGCAAGCTTAATTTACAGCGGCGTTACGGGCGGCATCACTTTCGCGATGCTTTTGTTCGGCGGTTATTCCGATAAACTTGGCGTAAGCAAATCGCTTAAACTCGCGTTTTTAATTATGCTGGTTGGACGCGTTCTCGTGGCGCTTTCCGGTTCGCTGAATTTACCTAACGGACTTTGGTCGCCTATGTTTTGGCTAATGAATATGGGACTTTTGTTAATGGTCGCCGGTTACGGACTTTACCAGCCCGCCGCTTACGCCGGCGTTAAAAGATACACCAACAAGCAAACCGCCGCAATGGGCTACGCCGTTATTTACGGATTTATGAATTTGGGCGCGTTCTT
>WGAL01000059.1 GCA_015494845.1 Melioribacteraceae bacterium | reverse complement strand
TACCTGTAAAGGGTACCGCGGGTTCGAATCCCGCCCTCTCCGCAAAGCCGCAAATTACGCGGCTTTTTTATTTTTAAGATTTTTAAAATAAAAAAAGCCTGGCAAAACCAGGCTTTCTAATCAAAATCAAAAATTAAGTTATCTAACTTTAATTTCTTTGTTTCTAATCATTTTTGCCAATTCGGCTGTCCCGTTTTTGGAAATCGTTCTCAAAGCTCTTGTAGATAATTTAACGGTTACAAATCTATTTAGTTCTTGTACCCAAATTCTTTTCTTTTGCAAATTTGGCAAAAATCTTCTTTTTGTCTTGTTATGCGCGTGCGAAATATTGTTTCCGCTTTTCGGTCCTACGCCGGTCACCTGACATCTTCTAGACATACTTATCTCCCAACAAAATTTTTTTATTACAAGTTTAAATTATAGATATTTCCTAAAAAAAATGCAAGTTTTTTAACTTCTATTCTTTGCTTATCCTCAGCGCTTCTTTAATTATTTCTTCGAGTTTTAAATCCGCCTCGCTTGTGATTATCTTATTCACGAGCATTTCAGCTTTTTTCGTGTTAAAGCCCAAGCTCACAAGCGCAGCGACGGCGTCCGCTGATTTTGAGTAAGCATCCGGTTGTAAACCGCTTGTCTCAAGAGCGCCGCCGATTTTATCTTTGAGTTCGAGAATTAATCTTTCCGCCGACTTCTTCCCTATCCCGTTTATGCTTTTTAATCTTATTACGTCTTGATTTCTCACGGCGTTAATAAACTCGTCGGCTTTAATTCCTGAAAGAACGCTCATCGCGAGTTTAGGCCCGATTCCGCTAACGCCTATTAACAAAAGGAACACGTTTTTTTCTTCTTCGTTTGAAAAACCGTAAAGCGAAAACTCGTTTTCTTTCACGTGCAAGTAGGTAAACAGTTTTGCTTCGGAACCGGTGTCGTCTAATTCCTCAAAAGTTGAAATCGGAATATTTACAAGATAGCCGACGCCGCCAACATCAATTAAAACTTCTGTCGGCTTTTTCGAAATTATTCTTCCTCTTAAAAAACCAATCATCTTTTACCTTTTAATAATTTCGGGATTATTTTCCACGAACTCTTTCCAAGTTCCTTTTTTGCTTGCCGGCAAATTTTTTCTAAACGAATGACAAATAGCAACGGCAAGCGCATCCGTTTCGTCAAATCTTATTTTCTTATTTGGGGAAAACGCCAAAAGTTTTTTCACCATAAATTGAACTTGTTCCTTAGTCGCACTTCCCCGCCCCACCACGGATTGTTTAACCGTGCGCGGCGAATATTCCGCAAGCGGTATTTCGTTTTCCGCCGCAACGAGCATCGAAACGCCCCGCGCGTAGCCAATCTTCATTGCCGATTGAACATTTTTTCCATAAAAAGCGGTTTCCAAGGCAAGTTCTTCCGGTTTATAAATTCGGATTACTTCGTTTAGTTCTTCGTAAATTTTTTTTAATCTGATTGGCATTTCCTTTTTGGGAGGCGTAATTATTCCGGAAACAATGTAGGTGAGTTTGTTATTTTCAAAAGAAACAACCCCGAAACCGGTGTAAACGGTTCCAGGGTCAACTCCAAGAATAATCATTTTACATATCTGTAAAGTTTGCGTTCGAGTAAACGTTTTGAACGTCGTCGTTATCTTCCAATGCGTCGATAAGTTTCATTACTTTTTCCGCGGTTTCGCCGGAAACGTCAACCGTGTTTTTCGCAATCCACTGAAGCGATGCGTTTTCAATTTCAATTCCGGCATCAACAAGCGCACGACGAACCGGTTCAAAATTTTCTACCTCTGTTGTTACTTCAAAATATCCTTCCTCTTCGGATATATCGTCCGCGCCAGCATCCAAAACAATTTCCATAATGTCATCTTCGGTTTTCCCTTGAGTCGGGAAAGTAATTATTCCTTTTTTGTCAAACATCCAAGCGACGGAACCGGTTTCGCCCAAAGAACCGCCGTGTTTGTTAAATAAGTGACGAACTTCGGCAACGGTTCTGTTTTTATTATCAGTTGCCGCTTCAACCAAAATTGCGACTCCGCCCGGCCCGTAACCTTCGTAAGTAAGCTCAGTGTAAACAACGCCTTCAAGTTCGCCGGTCGCTTTCTTGATTGCGCGTTCAATGTTATCCATCGGCATATTTGCCGCTTTTGCGTTGTCAATTGCCAAACGAAGTCGCGGATTTCCAGCCGGATCGCCGCCTCCTTGTCTTGCGGCAATTGTAATTTCCTTAATCAATTTCGTAAAAAGTTTTCCGCGTTTTGCATCGAGCGCGGCTTTCTTTCTTTTAATTGTTGACCATTTCGAGTGTCCGGACATCTTATACCTCTGAGTTTTTAATTTTCACGTCTTTGATTTTCAATTGTGGGAAAACCTTGTCCCACTTGTAAAATTTATCAATCGTAAAAACGATATCCATTAAAATATTATTTTTATCGAGATTTTCAAACCGCGAAGCCAAATTAAACGCAATAAAATCGAACGCTTTCGGCTTGTGCGTTCCGTTTTGATAAACAATTCCCATTAAATGGTTGGAACCGACTTTACGCGGCGTGCCTTGAAAACGAACATCTTTCGCGTAAAACACAGGACGCAAATTTCCAGGCCCAAACGGAGCAAATTGATCGAGAATTCGAATAAATTTCGGCGTAATTTCCGAAAAATGAATTTCCGAATCTATTTCTATTTCCGGAATGATTTCGTCGCCGTTAAGTTTTTCGCTCAACTTTCGGTTAAAGCACTCGCGAAATTCATTAATATTTTCAATTTCTATTTCCAAACCGGCGGCGGCTTCGTGTCCGCCAAATTGAATAAGCAAATGATTGCACTCGTGAAGAATCTCGTAAATGTTTACGCCTTTTACGCTTCGCGCGGAACCTTTCGCCACGCCGTCGATAGTCGTTAACATAATCGACGGACGGTAATATCTTTCCACTAGCCGCGACGCGACAATTCCGATCACGCCCGGGTGCCAATCTTCGCCGTGCAAAATAATCGCTTTTTCTTTTTCAAGGTCGATTGATTCTTCGGTTAAATTAACCGCAAGCGAAAACGTAACTTCGTCAATTTCTCTGCGCTTTGTGTTTTCCGTTTCAAGAATTTCCGCAATCCCGCTTGCCTCTTCGTAATTCTCGCTTGTGAAAAGTTCGACGGCTCGCATCGCGTCGCCCATTCTTCCCACGGCGTTAATTCGCGGCGCAATCGTAAACACAATTTGGCTCGATGAGAGCGTTCCGTGATTCATTTTTGCCCTGTCGAGCAACGCTTTTATTCCTGGGCGAGGCGCGTTGTTTATTTTTTCCAATCCGTAACGAACCAAAATCCGGTTCTCGTCAACAAGCGGAACAATATCCGCCGCGCTTGCCAACGCAACCAAATCGAGATATTCCATCGCCGCGTCTTTTAATCCGACTCTGTCGCCGATTGCTCTCGCAAGTTTAAACGCAACGCCGGCTCCGGACAAATATTTAAACGGATAATTGTCGTCCGGAATTAGCGGATCCAAAATTGCGTAAGCGTCCGGTAAAACATCTTTCGGTTGGTGGTGGTCGCAAATAATCGTTTCTATTCCGTTTCGATTGGCGTAATCAACTTCCTCGACGGCGGTAACGCCGCAATCAACGGAAATAATCAAATTTGAACCGCGTTCTTTAATTGTGTCAATTCCTTCAATGGAAAGGCCGTAACCTTCCGTTAATCTTTGCGGAATGTAAATATCGACTTGCGCTCCTAATTTTTTTAGGAATAAATACATTAGAGACGCGGCGCAAGTACCGTCAACGTCGTAATCTCCGTAAACCGTGATTTTTTCGTTTTCCGTAATCGCTTTTATTACGCGCTTTGAAGCTTTCTCCATATCGCGCATTAGGAACGGATCGTGCAAATCTTCTAAGGAAGGACGGAAAAAATATTTTGCCTCGTTAAAATTAGTTACGTTGCGCTGTAATAGCAAATCCGCCAAAACGTGTGAAATATTCAAACTATCGGCTAACGCCAGTATTTCGGTTTTATCGGCGGAATTTTTAAAGACCCATCTTTTTTCTTTCATAATCAACAATCGGAAGAAACACCGTTTGACGCAGATCTGTAAGCCGAATTCTGTACCCTGAAAATCAGGGCGGCAATTATTTATCTCGACTTAACGTCGCCGTTAAGTTCTAGCGGCCTACCCAAGGAACAAATCGGAGCGGACAACTCCGTTCCAACGAGTGGAAGTTCCTCCTACTTGGCCTTACTCCAGGTGGGGCTTGCCGAGATTCCGAGCAACTCGGAACTCCCTTTCGGGACCGCCGATATTGCTATCGACGCGGTAGGCTCTTACCCTGCCTTTTCACCCTTACCCTGACAAGTCAGGGCGGTATATTTTCTGTGGCGCTTTCCGTGAACTTGCCATTACGACAAGTCCCCCAGGCGTTACCTGGCACCTTGTCCTACGGAGTTCGGACTTTCCTCTATTCGATTTTGCAACCGAATAGCAATTGCCCAATCTGCGTCATTCGTGTTTCTTCCACTCTCTTCTTTTTTCTTATTAAACAACTGTTGCAAAAATAAAAAATTCCGACCTCATTTGCTTGAATTTAAAATGAGCAATTTCTCGAAACCAAACACTTTTTTTTGAATCTTACGGTTTTAATTTTGAAGTTTTCAGGAACATTTTGTTTACGAAAAAATTTACCGAAAGTTCCCAAAAGAAATTAACTTAGGGAATTAAAATTTTTGAATTAATAAATGAAAGGAGATAAAATGAGCGAAGAAAAGAAAAATCACTCAAAAGTAATTGTTATCGGTTCAGGACCGGCCGGTTTAACGGCGGCAATTTATGCAGCCCGCGCAGAATTTGAACCGATTGTTTTTGAAGGAATGGAACCTGGCGGACAATTGACAATCACAACCGAAGTTGAAAATTATCCCGGTTTTGACAAAGGGATTCAAGGTCCTGAATTAATGGACACAATGCGCAGACAAGCTGAGAAATTCGGCGCAAAAACAATGTTCAAGGAAGTAGTTGAAGTAGATCTGAAAGCGCAACCTAAAGTTTTGAAAACCGACGACGGCGAAGTTTATACCGCCGATGCGGTAATTGTCGCAACCGGAGCTTCCGCAAGATTTTTGGGAATTGAAAGCGAAGCCGAATACAAGGGTCACGGCGTTTCGGCGTGCGCTACTTGCGACGGCTTTTTCTACAAGGGCTTAAAAGTAATCGTAGTCGGCGGCGGAGACTCCGCAATGGAAGAAGCGAATTACTTAACCAAGTTTGCGTCGGAAGTTACGATAGTTCACAGACGCGACGAATTCAGAGCGTCCAAAATTATGGTTGAACGCGCAAAGAAAAATCCGAAAATCAAATTCAAATTGAATAAGGTTATCAAGGAGATTCTCGGCGAAGAAAAAATGGGTGCCAAAATGGTAACCGGCGCAATTTTGGAGGACACTAAAACCGGCGAAACTGAAAAAGTTGATGTTGACGGTATCTTTATCGCAATTGGTCACGACCCGAACACTAAGATTTTCAAGGGACAACTTGAGCTTGATGATAAAGGTTACATAATTACTGAGAAAGGCTCAACAAAAACAAATATCGAAGGTGTATTTGCCGCCGGCGACGTAGCCGACAGCGTTTACCAACAAGCCGTTACAGCGGCGGGAACCGGATGTATGGCAGCGCTCGACGCGCAAAACTGGTTGCTCGAAAACGGTTACGACGATTAAAATCAAATTATAATTATAAATAAAACCTTCGGCGATTTTCGTCGGAGGTTTTTTATTTTTAACCTAAATTTATTATTAAAAAATATTTTGTAGCGCGGATTGCTTGCAATCTGCGGGAAATAAACAAAATGGAAAACTTACGATACTTCATAGAAAAAACTTACGGCGGAAACAAAAGAGCAATTGAATTACAAACGAAACGCTTTGAGAAATTAACTAATAAATTTTACTCTAAGTTTAACGAAACAGAAGAAATTACTTTTTTCTCCGTGCCCGGCAGAACCGAACTTGGCGGCAACCACACCGACCACAGCAACGGCAAAGTTTTGGCGGCGTCAATAAATTTGGACACAATCGCGGTTGCCTCGCCTAACGCTTCCGGCGAAATTAAAGTTTATTCCGAAGAATTTGAAAAGCCTTTTTCGGTAAACGTAAACTCGCTTGAAAAAATAGAAAGCGAACAAGGAACGTCTGCCGCTTTAATTCGCGGAATATTAAAAGCGTTTGCTAATGCAGGATTTTCATTCGGCGGATTTAACGCATACGTTTCAAGTTCAGTTCCAATTGGCGCCGGATTAAGTTCTTCGGCGGCGTTTGAGGTTTTAATCGCGATAATTCTAAACCGCTTTTACAACGACAATTCTATTCCGCTTACAGAAATTGCGAAAACCGCCGCGTTTGCGGAAAATGAATACTTCGGTAAACCGTGCGGACTAATGGACCAACTCGCTTGCGCTTACGGAGGAATAATTTCAATCGATTTTCGCAATAAGCAAAATCCCGAAATCGAGCGTCTCAATTTTAATTTTGAAGATTACGGATACAAACTTCTTTTGGTTGATACCGGTGGAAACCACGCGAATTTAACGGAAGATTACGCCGCAATTCCGCAAGAAATGAAAGCAGTTTCAAAAGCATTGGGAAAAGAGACCATTAGAGGAACTAACATGGAAGAATTTCTTGCAAACATAAAAAACTTGCGTGCAAAAGTAGGCGACAGAGCAATTTTGAGAGCGCTTCATTTTTTGAACGAGAATGAGCGCGTTTCTGAGCAAGTTGAATTTTTGAAAAACGGAGAGATGAATAATTATTTGGCTTCTGTGCGAGCATCCGGAGATTCTTCCTATAAATTATTGCAAAACGTTATTTCCGGTTCCACAAAAACGGAACAAAGCGTTGCATTGGCGCTTGCTTTAACAAACGAATTTTTCGCACAAAATAATATTCAAGGCGCGTGTAGAGTTCACGGTGGCGGTTTTGCCGGAACAATCCAAGTTTATTTGCCAAAATCATTCATAAATAATTACGTAAAATTTATGGAAAATGTTTTCGGGGAATTGTGCGTTTATGAAATTTCGGTGCGTTCAGTCGGCGCGGTTTCGTCCTGAGTTCGTCATTGCGAGGAAGGAGCGTAGCGACTGACGCGGCAATCTGTGGCATAGTAAGCTAACGCTGAATATCCGGTAGATTGCTTCACCGCTCCTTGCGTCGCGGTTCGCAATGACGTTTGTTCTCTTATTTTTTATTCTCTGTTTATTTTCTTTTAAATAGAATACTTCTCAATTACGTCTTGGGGAATTCTTTGCGGTCTTCCGTTTGTTAGCGAGATTAACATAAACTCGCCCGAGCCGTCAACGTAAATTTTGTCGCTTCCCTTTTTCAAAATCCAAAAATCAATTTTTACAACGGCGCCGTGAATTTCTTTTATCTGCGCTTTTACGACGGCAACATCACCAAGCGCAAGCGCGCGTTTGAAATTCAGCGTAACGCTTTTCGCAAACCAAGTTAAACCGCGGTCGATAAATTCTTGCATCGGCATTTTGTAATCTTTTATCATCTGCTCGTAGCGCGCGGTCAGCAAATAATCGAGATATTTTGAATAATGCACGTGATTGTTCATATCAATATCGTCAGGACGAACCTTAATTTCCGCTTCGACAACCGAATAAATTTTTTCAGACATAAATCCTCTTCGTAAATTAAGTTTGAATTACGCCGACGTTAAACGGCGGGATGTCCGGATTTCCGTTTGCGACTTCCAACGCCAT
>WGAL01000058.1 GCA_015494845.1 Melioribacteraceae bacterium | reverse complement strand
ATATAAAAATATCCGACAACGTACATCATCAATGAGAAAATAAGTCCTGTAAATAATCGCACTTTCCAACCGAGCGAGAACACAAAAACAGACAAGTAAATTACCAGCGATAAAAAAGAAAAGAACAACAAAATTTTAAGCAATCTTAAATCCAAAGTGTTTTTTATTTTCTTTTTTCTTTTAGCTTGCAAAATTTGTATGGCGGCAAGAGTTGTATAAATTAAACGTGAGAAAAAATCCGAAAGAATGAAAATTTTCACGCCGAACGGAAGATTTCCCTTCAGCAATTCGTCAAAGCGGTTCTGGTCGCCGTTCGAGCCGAAATAAATTCTGAAAACAAAGAAAAGAACGAAGAAAAAATAAGGGAATAAATGAACAATTTTTTTGTTGCGTTGAATATCGTTATTTACGGTTTTTAAAGCAAAAAAGTAAATAAACGGTCCGATTAACAAAAACATAGGAAAAACAAAAGGTGAAATTACTTTCAACGCGCTTTGAATATTGTAAATAAGTAAAATCTCGAATATCAGGAGAAACGCGACTACCAACACGAGCAAAGCCAGAGGTTCTTCGAGTAAAGAACGCTTGAAAATTTTTTTAGGTTGAATTAAAACTCCTCCCAAGAAAAAACCTTGCGCCGCGCCCAAAAACAAAATTATAGTCGCTATTATAGTTTGTTCCATCCGCCTTTTCTATTTATTTTTTTTTATAAAACCGGTTTTCTAAAATTCCTAATTTTAAACAAATTGAAAATTAATAAAATGAAAATTTTCTTATATTGAAATTAAGGTTTTTATTTTTAATCGCTAACAAAAAGTGAGGTAGTTATGTATAGAAGCGAAATTAAACCAAAATTCAGAGAAGCAGTAGATAAATTAAAAATTTTATTCCCGACTGGATATGAGTTTATTAAGGAAATAATTAATGGGGAATATTTTGGGTTTTGGTTAAGTTCCTCTACTAATGCACATTTATATTACAAGAATGCGTACTTTTTATATCTTGAACCTGATATTAACAAAATCATAATTCGTAAAGAATTCCACCAAAGAATTCACGAAAATACAAAAGATTTCAGCAACAAAATTTTTGACAAACCGATTGAAAAAATTATTGAAGATTTAAACGGCTTTAATGAAGGTTGGGCAGTCAGAAACGGAGATACAATTGAATTAAGAAGCAAAACGCCGGAATTATTTTTTGAAGAATTGTTGGAATTAATTAAAAGCAAGTATTAAACTCGCTAATTATTTTCTCTTGACAAAAACGGAAGTATTTATTTAACTTGCAACATTAAATACGAATAAAAAGGAACGCGCATAGACTGATTTGTTACTGTTTTACGATTTTCATTAATTCAAGTTGGTGTTTTACATATTTATTTAAGAGTTATGAGTAACAAATCATTTAAATATTTCGGAGCGTTCCTATTTTTGTTTTACGCTTCCCTTTTTGCTTCGGAAAATAATTTCAGAGTTATTTCATCCGACGCCTCCCAAATTACTATTGAATACATTCCCTCTTTCTCTACTTTTCGAAACACCGACAAAGGCTATATTTATTCTGTAAAAGAAGCTTCTTTACTAAGAGAAAACAATTTACCTTTCCTTTACGCAAAATCTTTTTCAATCGGAGTTCCGTCGTTTAATAATAAAGCAGAAATTATTAAAACGGATTACGAGACATTTAAAGGCAACTTATACTTCCCTGAGTATTTTTATCCAAACGGAAATTCTTCGGATTCCGATGAGTGGGTAATGCTGAATAAAAACGGAATAATGCGCGGCTTTATGGTGGAAAACTATGTTGTTTTTCCTCTAATTTATTCGTCCGAAAAACATTTGATTAAAAAATTGAGAAAAATTGTTTTCAGAATAAATTTCGGCGCGCCGCAAAAACAATTTGTAAAAAGCGCGGACGATAACTTTTTCGTATCCGTTTTGCTGAACTCAAACAGCGCAAGAAATTGGAAAATCAAGCGCGAGAAAAAATCCGGAAAATTCAATTCCGTTTTGAGTTCCGGCAAATGGTTCAGAGCAAACATTACCGAAGAAGGAATTTACAAGGTTGATTATTCCACGCTTACCGGCTTGGGCTTCGACCCTGAAACCGACGACCCGCGAACAATTAAAATTTACAACAACGGCGGAACGGTTCAACCCGAAGATATTACGAAACCGCGCATTAACGATTTAGCTGAAAATCCAGTTCTATTTTTCGGCGACGAGGACGGAAAATTAAACAACGGCGATTACCTTATCTTTTACGGACACGGTTCAGATTTCTTCCGCTTTGACGATGATAAAAACAGAGTTCAAAATTATCATCATCCGTTCTCAAAGAAAAATTATTACTGGATAACTTGGGGCGGAAGCGTCGGCAAAAGAGTTTCGCAAATGCAGAATGACGATTCCGCAAATCCGTTCGTTCAAAAAACTACCAAAGCGTACATTCATCACGAAAAAGACAGCTTTAACCCGATGCGTTCCGGACGTTTGTATTTTGGCGAAGAATTTAATTCGTCGAATAGAACGCTTTCATTTACCAATACGTTACACAACCGCGTTCCAAATACGGCAATTAATTATACGTACGGACTTGCGGTGCTTTCGTCGCCAGGCGTTTCTTTTACGCTTTCGGAGAGCGGAAACGATTTGGTTACCAAATACTTGAGCGGTTACGGTTACCAAGATTATACGGTTGGGAAATATCATTCAGGCAATGAAAGTTTCAGCGGAAATTTAAGCGATAACAAAAGCAATTTGAAATTTTCGTTTCAGGCGAACACGACAGAACAAAAAGGCGCGTTGGATTATTTTGAAATTAAATACGAAAAATACCTTTATCCGACCGGCGACTTTCTCATTTTTTATTCGAAAGACACAACCGCGGTAATTAAATACGAGCTTAAAAATTTTGAGAGCAATCAAGTTTATGTTTTTGCCGTAAATGATTTTCAAAACATTGAATATGTCGAACCGGTTCGCGACGGCAACGCTTGGTATTTTACCAAATCCGAAACTTATAATTATAT
>WGAL01000057.1 GCA_015494845.1 Melioribacteraceae bacterium | reverse complement strand
TTAAATACGGCTTATTTTCGCAAAATTTTATTTAAACTTTTTTTGGCACATAGTTTGGGAATAGTTATTATTTCAAAAAATATAAATTAAGGAGAAACAAAAAATGACATTAGAAATCGGAAAAGAATCGAAACCGAGATTTGAGTTCAGAACTTTCGGACAAAATTTCGAAGAAGAACACTATTTGCTCTCACGTCTTTCAGTTCCGGTTCCGGAAAAAGTTTGGGAAAGAACTTCGGAAGAAATTTACATCCTTTCCAAAACAAACGACATCAACAACACTAAAATCCGCGACGGAAAGATGGACATCAAAACTTTCGTTCAAGAAAAGGAAGGTTTGGAACAATGGAATCCGCTAATGAAAGGCGAGTTCCCGCTTTCAAAGGAAGTTTTAGTAAAAGAAGTTTTCCCTGCGTTCAAAGTTGAAATGCCGGAATTCTTCAAAAACGAATACACTCTTGAAGATTTTATTAAAATTGTAAAAGAGCACGACGATTTGGCCGCAATTAGAGTAAAAAAATTGCGCTACGGTTATATGGTAAACGACACAATTTGTGAATTTGCCGAAGTTTTAATTAACGGCGCAAGAGTTTATTCAATCAATTCCGAATCAACAGAGATTGAAGATATTCTTAAAACGATGAAACAAACCGGAATGGACAAATACGAAAACATCAACTACTTGCAAGCAATCAAACGCGTAATAGGTTGGATTGACAAACCGCTTGCAAACGAAGATTTTTAATAAACAATAAACTTGGAGTAAAAAATGGCTCAAGAAATAGAAAGAAAATTTTTGGTAAAAAGTGATGCTTTCAAAGAGCAAGCTGTTAAAGCCACAAGAATTACGCAAGGTTACATTTCTTCGGTTCCGGAAAGAACCGTGCGCGTAAGAATTAAAGGAGACAAAGGCTTTATCACAATTAAAGGAATTGGAAACGAAAGCGGCGCAAGCAGATTTGAATGGGAAAAAGAAATTCCGGTAGAAGATGTAAAAGAATTGTTGAAAATCTGCGAACCGGGAATTATTGACAAAACGCGCTACTTGGTAAAAGTCGGCAACCACACTTTTGAAGTAGATGAATTTTACGGCGATAACGAAGGACTTGTAGTTGCCGAAGTTGAATTAAAAGACGAGAACGAGGAAATTGAAAAACCGGATTGGCTTGGGAAAGAAGTAACCGGAGATGTAAAATACTTTAACTCAATGTTGATGAAAAATCCTTACAAAAACTGGAAAGACGAGGATAAGTAAGATACAGCGCTGGCGGCGGAATTCATTCCGTCGCCTTTTTTTTTGAAAAAAATTCGGTTAATTATGAACGAAAAAGAGAACAAAATTTCTGAAAACGAAGAGCAAGCGGAATTTGACCCGCTTGATATGAGCAATTACAAAGTCGAGAAACTTCCGGCTCGCGAAAAAAGCGGACTGGAAAAACTTCTTGCTCAAATTGGTGGCCCACTTGCAATAATTGCATTTATACTTGTTGGATTTGTTGTAAACATTCCTTTCTTAAATAATATTAATCCCAAAGAATTAAATCCCACCGCAAAAATTGAATATAACAATCCGCGTCGCGTAATGAAATTAACTTCAGAAAGCGACTTACCGGATTCGTTAAAAACCGCGTTCGCATCAATTAAAAGCAAAGCAAAAAAAGTTAGTAAGAACGCGGCTGTTTGTCAGGATTTTTCACTTCAACTCAACGGAAAAGAAAAAAGCGCGTGGGAAATTCTAAAAGCAAGAGCGTTAACCAAGAAAAACCAATATATGCTTGCTGTTTTTCTCGCGGCAATAATTTTGTGGATAACTGAAGCAGTGCCGAACTACTTGACTTCGCTGATTTTAATAATCGGCTTGGTTTTAACAAACGTGCTTACCGAAGTCGACGCTTATCATCAACTCGGGCACAAAGTAATGTGGCTTAATATCTTGTCGTTCGTTCTCGCAAGTATGTTGGTTAAAACAAAAATTGCAAAACGCTTTGCGCTGTGGCTTATTGTAAAATATGGCAAAAACGCCACGATGATTTTCTTGAGCTTTATTGTGATTAATCTTGTGCTTTCTGCTTTTATTTCCGCAACCACAGCAAAAGCTGCAATTTTATTGCCCATTTTTATGGTAATCGCTGCAGTTTACGGAGCAACCGGCGGAAAGAACAAAAACAACTTCGGGCGAAATCTTGTTTTGCAAAACTTGTTTCAAATAAATGTTTCTGCAAGCGGATTTATTACCGGTTCCGGCGCAAACCTTTTGGCTGGCGCAATGATTGCCGCGGCAATTGGCGCGGATGATTTTCTTTACGCCGATTGGTCAATAGCGGCGTTCCCTTTGGCGTTAATCTTAATTTTTATCGGTTGGTTTGTGGGAACCAAAATTATTTTCCCGCTTAAACCTGAAGAACGCAAACCGCAAATCGAAGGCGGAATGGCAAAATTGAAGGAAGAACTTCAAAAAATGGGACCGGTAAAATTAGAAGAAATTAAAGCGGTAATTCTTTTTGTTGCTGTTCTCGCTTTGTGGGCAACCGACAGATACCACGGAATCAGTAAAACAGCGGTTGCATTTCTCGGCGCGGTAATCGCGTTACTTCCGAAAATCGGCATTGTAAAATGGAACGACGTTGATATTCCTTGGCACTTGCTTTTATTCTCCGCAGGCGCATACACTTTGGGCGCAGGTTTAAAAGCAACTTCGCTTGCGTCAATAAGCGTAAATTCGCTTTTCGATGCGCTCGGTTTAACGCAAGATACACCGTTCTGGGAACTTTACTTGCTTTTAACCGCGGCAATGATTTTCAGCTCGCTTATTTTCCAATCGAAAACTATGCGTACGTTAATTTTCGTTCCTATTGCAATTGGCGTTGCGCAAAGATACGGTTTGAGCGTAATGAGTTTGGCATTCCCTGTCGCGTTGCTTATCGAACACGTTTACGCTTTACCGTTCAACAGCAAACCGGCGGCGCTCTTGTATGTAACCGACCATTACTCGTGGGCGGATACATTTAAGTTCGGGCTTACGATGCTTGTTATCGGTTGGATAATGATTATTATTTGGGGAGAAACTTGGTTAAGATTTTTAGGTTACACGCCCAATGGTGTTTTTGGAATATTTTAAAATGGACTCTCAGTTAAAAAAATCATACAACAAAATAATGGAGAACAAAATGAAAAAGACAATCCTAACACTGTTTGCTTTTACAATGTTTTTTAGCATTGTTGCAAATGCGCAAACAAAAGACTCAGATACTCTTCCCGGCGTTTCCGAATGGAAACACGGAATTTATTTCTGGAAATCTGACGACGGCTCATTTGCCGGACGTTTTGACGGACGCGCGTTCTTAAATGGCGCTTATTTCTTTGAAAATAACAGCGACGTTTTCAGCAACGGAACTCATTTGAGAAAAGCGCGTCTTGCCATTAAAATGAAATTGTGGAAAAACTGGTACACGGAATGGGATATGGATTTTGCCGACGGCGCGCCGGAAGCTAAAGATATGTACATTTCCTATCTCGGTTTTCAGAACCAGTATATTAAATTCGGTCACTTCAAAGTGCCTTACGGATTGGAAATCTTAACTTCATCCCGCTACATTCCATTTCCGGAAAGATATTACGGCGCACTTGCGTTCAAAATGGGAAGAAGAATGTCCCTTGAATACGGACATTGGGGAAACATCTGGAACTTGCGCGTTGCGGTTTTCGGACAAGAATTTGACGGTGTAAAAAACAAAACCAATAATGAAACCGGCGGCGGTTTTGCAGCAAGATTTGCAATCGCTCCAATTAATAATGACAATATGATTCTTCATCTTGGCGGTTCAGCATTGTGGGAAAGACCGGACGATGAAGCATGGAAAGTAAAATTTAACGCAGAACCGGAAACAAAAATCGGCGATTATGAAGTACTTGAAGCTAAAATTAAAAACGTAAATCACGATTACCGCTTTGGCGTTGAAGGAGCTTTCGTTTACAAAAACTTCCACCTTCAAGGCGAATATCAAATGGCTAACGTTTACAGAAACAACGATTTAAAAGACGGATCTTTCTACGGCGGATACGTTTATTTGCTTTGGGATATTACCGGAGAACATAGAAGTTGGGATAACACTCAAGGCGAGTTTGGACAATTAATTCCAAATCCTGCAAATAAACTTGGCGCGTGGGAATTGGCTTTGCGTTATAGTTATTTGAATCTTTCAGACAAAGACGCTGATATTTTGGGCGGCATTGGTGCAAATTATACAATCGGCTTGAACTGGTATCCGAATGCAAATATGGTTTGGCAAGTAAATTACACATTTGTAAATACTTCCGAGCATTCTACTATCGGGAAAGACAACTTCAGTTATGTTCAATTTATGACTAAATTTTTCTTCTAATAAAAAGGAGTAACAAAAATGAAATTGAAAAATTTCTTAATTCTTGCTTTTGCTTCCGCGTTTATTTTTACTGCGTGCGGAGTTAATGATTCCGGCAACGATGACGGCGGCGGCAATGAGGGAACGCAAGATTATCATCTCTACATTAACGAATTTATGGCAAGCAACGACTATGCCTACGCTGATGAAAACGGCGAATATGACGACTGGATTGAAATTTACAATGCCGGTGATAAAGAGGTTGATATTGCTGGACTTTATATTTCCGATAACACCGACGACCCAACTGCATATCAAATTCCTTCCGGGAAAGGAAACGCAACTAAAATTCCGGCCGGCGGATTCTTAGTGCTTTGGGCTGACGGTCAAACTGACCAAGGAGTACTTCATTTGCCATTCAAGCTCTCCAGCGGCGGGGAAGCAATTATTCTTACAGCAAAAGATGGAACAACTACAATTGACTCTCACATTTACGAAGCTCAAGAAACTGATATTTCGGAAGGTCGTTTGCCGGACGGCACTGACAATTGGGTAAAATTCAGCTCTCCTACGCCTGGCGCAAGCAACAATGGCGCCTCAACGGATGTTCCGCCGGTAATTTCCAATGTTAGCGTTTCACCGGAAACAATTAACCCAGGTGATACCGTTACAGTAAGCGCAACAGTTACTGACGAGAACAACGATGTAACTTCTGTTACTGTAACTTACGCAACATCTTCTAACGACGCGACAACCATTGATATGACTGCCGACGGTGATAATTACACGGCTTCACTTGGAACTTTTGAGGACGGAACACGCGTCTATTTCTTCGTCACTGCAGTTGATGAACACGGATTTACAGTAGTTTCCGACACAGTTCATTTTTCAGTCGGTTACGTTCCGCCAACGCTTTACATAAACGAGTTTATGGCAAGCAATGATGCAACAATTGCCGACGAAAACGGCGATTACGATGACTGGATTGAAATTTACAATCCTAACGATTTTGCTGTAAATATTGGTGGATTTTACATCACGGATGACTTAACAGATTTAACCAATTACCAAATTCCGGATACGGATTCTTCCGCAACCACAATTCCGGCTGGCGGTTTCTTATTACTTTGGGCTGACAAAGACACAGACCAAGGAATTTTGCATGTCAACATTAAACTCAGCGGAAGCGGTGAACAAATCGGATTGGTTGCTCCAAACGGAACAACGTTTGTCGATTCGTTAACATTCGGTGAACAAACTACAGATGTTTCTTACGGAAGAAAACCGGACGGAAGCGACAATTGGCAATTCTTTGACAATCCAACACCAGGAGCAAGCAATAACTAATGCGTAAAATTTTCGCTATTGTTTTTGTTAGTCTTTTTGTAATTACAAGTTGTAACGTGGAGGATTCGGTTTCGGAACCGGACCCGAGTCCTTCCGTTTTTAAAAAGATTGCCGAATATCAGACCAGCGTCTCTGAACCTTCCGGATTAACAATTGACAAAAGTGGAAAATTTCTCTGGACAGTTTCCGATAACACAAATCGCGTTTACAAAATTGATTTAAGCGGTAACATTCTGAAAGAGCTGAATTACGAAGGCGACGACCTCGAGGGCATAACATTCGATGCTTCTACAAACACGCTTTGGATTGCCGAAGAACGTCTTCGCGAAGTTGTAAATATTGATACAAACGGAAACGAATTATCGAGGCACGCGGTTCTTAACCTTGAAGGAGAAGGCAACAGCGGATTGGAAGGAATTTGTTTTGATGAAAACTCTGCTACATTTTCGGTTCTGAATGAAAAAAATCCCGCGCTTTACGCAAAACTCGATTCCAATTTTTCTGCAACAAACATAAAGCAAATTTCAGCAGTTGATGATTTATCGGGAATTTTCCCCTTTGTAAACGGTTCGTTTTTTATTGTTAGCGACGAATCGAAAAAAGTAATCATTTGGCATCCTCAAAACGGCGTAATTGCGCAATACGATTTGGATTATCCGAAAGCAGAGGGCGTTGCTTACGATTTTCTAAACAACTTGCTTTACATCGTAAGCGATAAGACTGGCAAACTTTACGTTTACGAAAAACTATAACGAACACACGTAGAATATTAAACTAACTTTAAGATGCGTTATTTTGCAAATTTAAGCTATAATTTTATTCACTTTCCTTCTTCAAGAGCTTCATTTATTTTATAAATTGAATCGTCAAATCGAGCTATTAATTTTTTTTGAAAATCGAGTATCTTCAAAAGAATATTATCAGAAATTTCGCTTCTTTTTGTTTCAACCAAATGTTTCGCCTCTGAAAATCTCCCAGCGCGACGCATGAGATCCACTAACAAAACAATTTCCGCGCCTTGTTGATTCGAAATTTTTTGCCCGTTTTCAACAGCTCTAAAAATCATATCAATAGCTTTGCTTCTATACTCTTTTGCCAAGTTTATTTCATTCTCATCGTCGCAAGTCCAAGCGGCATGAATTAACGACCACGCCGCGGATGCAAAATCCCCTACGGCTTCCTCAATAATCGATTCGCATATAAAATTATTAGCAAGTTCCGGCAAAGAAATTTTGGAAAGTTGTTCTTTATAAACTTTAGTTTTTATTACCGATGCGGCTTCCGGATGAGCTTTGCTTATATCCGGCGCACAATAACCGCAATTAGGACAACGTTGCACCCAAGCATAAATTGTATAACGTTCAAGCTCGGGCGGTCTGGTGTCAAGATCGGGAGAACCAAAAGCGCTCGTGCTAAGAATTTCGGAATAATAATTTTCCGTTCCGCAAATTGCGCATTTCTTTAATACATGCGTAGCGATTGTCATTTTACCGTTTATTTATTTCATCAAAATCATTTTCTTTGTTTGAACAAAATCTCCCGCTCGTAAAGTATAGAAGTAAACGCCGCTTGGTAGATTTCCCGCGCTGAATTGAACCGAATATTTCCCCGGCGTTTGTTTTTTATTTACAAGCGTCGCAATTTCGCGTCCGAGCGCGTCGTAAACTTTTAATTGAACCGGCAATGCGGAGGATTGCCGCGTCGCCCTACCAAGTCGGGAACTAACGTCTTCGCTCCTCGCAATGACGTATGTGATGTTCGTTGTCGGATTGAACGGGTTCGGATAATTTTGATACAAAATAAAATTTCCCGGCTTTGCTTCTTCATCCTCAACGCCCACGTAAACACCATATTGTTTTATGCCGAAAAGATTTCTGTGTCCGTTTGCGGAATCGACCCAAACCGAATAATTTACGTGGAAATAACCGTCTAAGCCCACAGGTCCAACATTTGGCTCAGGGTCGGAGACGCTAACCGGAAGCGTTGTATCAATTATTTCTCCGTAACCATTGTTTTTGAAAAGTATTGTTTCAACAAAAGTTTCGTTATTTAATTTTTTACTTACCGTATATGGAAACTCCCAGTAATCCTTAGTAACATCTCCAACAAACATCGTCTTAAAATCGGAATACGAATAAGACGAATCGACAAATAAATAATTATAAGAACCAACGTACCAATAATCATTAAGATGAATATAATAAATTGAACTTTTGCCGTTTTGTTCTGTTTCGAAAGCTATGTTTCTGTAAAAATAAAATTCCAGATTTTTCGGCTCGCCGGTAAAATCGGAAAACTCGCGCTCTTCCGACCACGAATTATCGTATTTCACTTTGTAAACCAACGTTTTATTACCATTAACGTTTTTAATTGCAAAAACGACAAGTTGAGCATCGCAACCGCCGCCGGGATATGAATACGTAGTATTTTCATCGCCTAAAAAAACAGTGTCTTCGCTTGTGGAATTATTAATAATTGATTTCGTAATTATTGCATTTCCTCTTTTAAAAACGACATAGCCGTCGCATAAATTTACTAATTGCATTTGAGTTTCGTCTTCCGGGGTTTCGGTTAAAAATTGAACGTCGCTCCAATCGGTATTATAATCTTTCGTAACATAAGCGATATCAAAATTTCCGTTTCTATTTGTTTCCCAAGCTAATATTATCGGATCAACGCCGCCTTCTCCAGTAACTTGTGGATTTCTATTTACGAAACCGTCGCGAGTAAAGTATTTTAAATCTACAAATGAATCTGAGTCAACGTCGTATTTTAGACCGGCAATGTTACAAGAATCATCATTGTGAACTTCAAAAAAGAGTTTATGGTCATCAGGCGAAAATGACCAGAGATACGATTCAATAAAAGTTGGATTATGAATATCGAAATCAAAATCGGTAAGTTGCTTTACGGTAAACTCTTGCGGAAAAACAGCGAACG
>WGAL01000056.1 GCA_015494845.1 Melioribacteraceae bacterium | reverse complement strand
CGTTTATTTTGAAAATCGAACTTAAATAATTAAATTGATTTACAAATTTTTAGGGAATGATTTTTGACGAAAAAAAATTCTACACCGGAAAAAACACACGCCAAAGACTTTCATTACATCTCAATACTTTCATCATCAACAAACAAGAGGTAAAATTATGAGTAAAGAAGTGGAAAAATTTCTGGAATTACGCGATTTTTTGCTTAACGTTAAAAGTTACGAAGAAGCTTACGCCGGATTTAAATGGCCAAGGGTTACGAAATTTAATTGGGCTTTGGATTATTTCGACCAAATGGCGCGCGGCAACGACAAGCCTGGCTTAATTTACTGCGACGAAAACGGCGGCGAAGCGATTGTTTCTTTTGACAAATTAAGCAAACGCTCTTCGCAAGTCGCTAATTTTTTAAGAGATTTGGGATTGCAAAAAGGCGACCGCGTAATGATTATGATGGAAACTTCGGTTGAAATTTATGAAATTATACTCGGAATTATGAAAGCCGGCGGCGCAATAATTCCAGCCGCTACGTTGCTTTCAAGTTCCGATATAAGCGATAGAATTGAACGAGGCAACGTTAAATTTATTTTTGCGCATTCCCATTTTACCGATAGAATCGACCAGGCAGGCGACAATCTGAAAATGCTTACCGCTAAAATTTGCGTTAAAGACGAAACAATCGACCCGAGTTGCGACGACCACGAAGTCCTCGGCCCGAAATGGACTGATTACGCGGAAGCGGCTAATTACAAAGATGAATTTATTCCTTCGTTTGTTACGTTTTCCACCGACGACTTATTCTTGTTCTTTACTTCGGGAACAACGGCAAAACCGAAACTCGTTATGCACTCGCAACATTATCCAATCGGACATTTGACAACGATGTACTGGCTCGACGTTCAGCCGGACGACGTTCACTACAACATAAGCGCCCCGGGTTGGGCTAAGTTCGCTTGGAGCAGTTTCTTTGCGCCTTGGAATGCCGGAGCGACGGCTTTGACAATCCGCTACTCGCAATTCAATCCGAAATTTGTTTTGAAAAAAATAGAAGAATATAAAGTTACAAGTCTTTGCGGACCTTTAAGCGTTTGGAAATTATTCTTACTCGAAGATTTGAAGAGTTACAATTTGTCTTTGAAAAAAATCGTAAGCGCAGGCGAACCGCTTAATCCAGAAATTGTAAACAAAGTTAAAGAATACACCGGATTGGACTTGCGCGAAGGTTACGGACAAACCGAAACAACCGGACTTGTGGGAACGTTCAGAGGAATGGAAGTTAAAGACGGCGCAATGGGCAAAGTAGCTCCCGGTTACGAAGTAAAAATTCTCGACCCGATGCTCGACGAAGTTCCAGCCGGAACCGACGGACAAATCGCGGTTGCGACATTTCCGGTTCGTCCGCTCGGCTTGTTGAGCGGTTACGACGACCCTGAAAGAAATCGCGAAATTTTCAAAGGCGGCTGGTATTTAACCGGCGATACCGCGTATATGGACGAAGACGGATACATTCACTTTATCGGACGCGTGGACGACGTGTTCAAGAGCTTGGATTACAGAATCAGTCCGTTTGAAGTTGAAAGCGAAATCATGGAACACCAAGCGGTGCTTGAAGTCGGCGTAATTCCTACAATTGACGAACGCGACAGAATTGTTCCGAAAGCGTTTATCGTTTTGAAACCGGACTTCAAAGCTTCCCGCGAAATGGCGCTTGAAATATTCCGCTATATTAGAGATCACATGGCGCCGTACAAACGTCCGCGCTCGATAGAATTTATGGAAGCGTTCCCGAAAACAATAAGCGCGAAAGTAATGAGAAAAGATTTGCGCGCGTACGACAAAAAACTTAAAGAGGAAGGCAAACGCGGCGAATTTGAGTTCATGGAAAAAGACTTTGCCGAAGAACTTAATCTGAGAAGAAAATAATTAATTTAATTTATTAAACTCGAAAAGCGGACAAGTTTTGTCCGCTTTTATTATATCCCAAAAGTTGTAGGGACAGCTCGCGAGCTGTCCCTACCGGTTTAAGCTAATCTTTTTTTTCAAATGCACTAATTTCCTTTAATTTTAATAACTTTACAATTCCGATAAAAAAAATTAGGAGAAAAACCATTGCAGCAGTACAACGGCTTCCTTTCGGTTCTGTTTGCGACAATTGAATTTCTGTTGTTGGCAAACATTTTTGCGTATGCGGAAAGGAACAAGGCGAATAAAATCGCATTCGGAATTTTAACTTTGCTTTTCGGCTACCAATTTTTCGAAGCGCTAATTTGCGCTGCCGGATTTAAAACCCCGACTGTGATTTCATTTGCATTTGTTGATATTACTTTTCTGCCGCCGCTCGGTTTGTTGCTTACAACAGAATTTCTGAACAAAAAAATTAAAGGGATGAAATATCTTTTCCATCCGTATGCCGCGTTGGCTCTTTACTTTTTGTTTAACGGCGAAGGAATTTCAAACGTCCATTGTACGCCGTTTGCAGTAAGCTACAGCTACGGTTATTCTTACGTTTACGCATTTTTTTATTATACGCCGATAGTCGCGACAATTTATTTATTAGTTTCATCAAAAAATAAAATTTCCAAAAAGAAGCGAAACGCTTACATAGCTTTGACTTCCGGTTTTGTAATTACGTTTGTGCCGTTCTTTATTGCATTTCCGTTTGTTCGCGAATTACATCTATACGCCGAAAGCATTCTTTGCAAAATGGCGTTTCTGCTTGCAATATTTTTGACGTTTTTTATTTTGCTCAACAGTTACGGCGCGGAAACAAGCGAGGAGAAAAATGTTTTAACGCCTAAAATCTAATTAATGAAATGAAATTTTGAGGTTCAAATGAAAATATACAACACGCTCACAAAAAAGAAAGAAGAATTTGTTCCGGTAAATCCGCCTAAAGTGAGAATGTACGTTTGCGGGCCAACCGTGTACGATTATTTCCACATCGGCAACGCGCGCTCTTTCGTAATGGGCGATATGATTCGCCGCTATTTGCTTTACCGCGGTTACGACGTTAAATACGTAATGAACTTAACCGACGTGGACGATAAAATAATCAAGCGCGCAAACGAATTGGGCGAAGACCCGAAAAAATACGCGGAAAAATATATCGCCGAATTTTTCAAAGATATAGACGGACTGAAAGTAAAACGCGCCGACGCTTATCCGCGCGCAACGGAACATATTTCCGATATGATTGAATTGATAAAAAAACTCGAAGAGAAAGACGTCGCTTACAATGTTGACGGCGACGTTTTTTACGACGTTCGCAAATTCAAAGATTACGGGAAACTGAGCGGAAAGAAAATCGACGAACTGGAATCCGGCGCGAGAATTGAAATTAACGAGAACAAGAAAAATCCGCTCGACTTTGCGCTTTGGAAAAAGGCGAAAGAAGGCGAACCGGAGTGGGAAAGTCCGTGGGGCAAAGGGCGCCCCGGTTGGCATATCGAATGCTCGGCGATGAGTATGAAGGAACTCGGCGAAACGCTCGATATACACGCAGGCGGAAGCGATTTGATTTTTCCGCATCACGAAAACGAAATTGCGCAAAGCGAAGCGGCGACTTGCAAGGACTTTGTGAAATACTGGGTGCATTTCGGTTTTCTGAATATTCGCGACGAAAAGATGTCCAAATCGCTCGGTAATTTTTACACCGCTCGCGAAGTGCTGAAAAAATATCCCGCCGAAGCCGTGCGCTTGCTTTTTGCGCAAACGCATTACGCCGCGCCGTTGAATTTCTCGTTTGAATTGCTAGATTCGGCGAAAAAAGCGACGGAAAGAATTTCTTCGTTGGCAAAAACGGTTACGGAAAAACTCGCTTCGAAAAATTTCGGCGACGAGGAATACGAATTGAATTTCGAAGAGTTCGAAAATAAATTCCGAATCGCCGTTGACGACGATTTTAACTTCCCGAAAGGCGTTGCCGTGATTTTCGATTTCGTAAAAGCGGCAAACCGCGAAATGCAAAATAAAAATTTACCGAAATCGTTTTACGAAAACGCAAAGGGATTTTTGGAAAGAACCGCGCAAGACGTTCTCGGAATTGTCGATTTTAATTTTCAAGACGAAGATAAATCGACCGGCGGTAAGCAAGACGAATTGATTAAAATTTTAATCGAATTGCGCCAAAAGGCGAAAGCGGAAAAAAATTACGCGCTTGCCGATGAAATTCGCGACAAACTTTCGGCGATTGGAATTATTCTGCAAGATTCCAAAACCGGAACAACGTATAAAATCAAATCGTGAAAGCGCTTGTAATTTTTGCGGTTCTTGTCGCCGTTTTTCTTATCGCTTTTCTCGTTTGGCAATATGTTTTCAGCATTTACGAGACCAAAACAATTTTTTCTCCGCAAAAAGAAATTTACTCGGTTGGCGATGAAATAATTCTTTCGGTTCAACCGCTGAATTCTTTCGGGAAAAAGGCGCCTCTTAGAAAAATCAGCGCGCGTATTGATGCGGAAAATAGCGAAAAGGTTAGAATTAATACGCTTGACGAAAATAAATTCTCGATAAAATTTTTGAAAGAGGGAAAAGTAAAAATAAAACTCTCCACAAAATACTCCGCTCAAAAAGAATTACTTGAGTTTGAGGTTCGAAATTAAGTTGATATTATTAATCTAATTTCCTTCCGCAATATTTGCAATAAATCGCGTCCGCGTCGTGTTCTTTTGCGCCGCAATTGGGACAAACTTTTGCGCTTGTTTCTTCTTTTTTTATTTTGCCGTATTCAACCGTAACAATGCCAGTGGGAACGGCGATTATTCCGTAGCCGAGCAACATCACGAGCGACGCCAAAAATTGTCCGAGCGGAGTTTGAGGGGAAATATCGCCGTAGCCGACAGTGGTTAAAGTTACAATCGCCCAATAAATGCTGTGCGGAATGCTCGTGAAACCGTGTTCCTCGCCTTCAATCAAATACATTATTGCGCCGACGGTAATAACGAT
>WGAL01000055.1 GCA_015494845.1 Melioribacteraceae bacterium | reverse complement strand
TGGTGGCCTGCAAGGTTTAAATTGCAAATTCATATTAATGAAACAAACGAACACGTTTACGTATTTGCTCCTGGCGCGCCGCCTTATATTTACGAATCTTCCGATCCTTATTATTCTTTGTCTTCTACGACGACTTTTTCAACAATTACCGTAAACGATTTGATTGCAACCGGAAAGGAATATTGCGCAATGGGAATTGCGCCTGACGGAAAGATTTTCGCGGCGGCTTACGAAGGGCATTCCGCTTCATATACCGCGCAAATCTCAACTTCCGTTTCCGACGGCGATCCATGGACAACTACTTCAATTTCGCAAGATATGGGACGCGGCGAATTTTCAATTGTAGGCGGTTCCGGTAATTATGTAGTTTATTACAGCAGAATTGTAAGTTTGGATAAAGGTTCTACGTGGGATTACAGCCAAGCGGCGGACGGCGCGGTTGCCGGTGACCCGAATTCAGCCGCAATTGCTTATGTCCGTAGCGATTGGGCGATGAAAATGATTGACGTTTATAACCACGTTTATAACGATATTAACGACGGCATACAAGCCGTGGAAGTAGAAGCTATTGGAATGAACGTTGGAAAATCGAAAGCTTGGATTGCCACAAAATCCGGAATTTGGTTTGTTGATAATTACGATACGCCGTCGCCGACATGGTTGGCTCGTCCGGTTTGGCCGAATGGCGACAGCATGCCTTACGTTACGGCAAAAAGCGATCAAACCGGCGATATTGCTTATCTCGGAAATGTTGGCGGTATGTTGTACAAGTATGACGCTTCCGTCGGGCCGCAAGACGATCCGGCAAGCTACCAAATAATTTTTGACGCAACCTCCGCGCCTTCGTGGACTTGGACGTATGGCACTGCCGTTACGGCGGTTGGAATTGATTATACTTCCTCAATCGAAAGAATTATTATCGGATTGGACGATATGGAAGATTGGGACGAAACAACGCCTCATCAAGGCGGCGTGTTTGTCGGCGAGAATTCAGGCGGAAGTTGGAGCTGGTCGAGAATTGACGCCTCGACGGCATTGCCTGACGGAATAGACGTTTTTGATATTGTTACCGCAAACGAAAGCGGAAATACGGTGGCTTACGTTGCATGCGATTATAATTCTTCCGTTACGCCGACAATTTACGGTATTTACAGAATGGAAGAAACTTCGCCAGGAACTTGGAGCGTAAGCCAGGATTTATACACTTCGAGCGGGACAACCGTAAACGCGATGATTACAGATCTTGCAAAATCTCCTTCAAATGAAATTTACGCTTGCGGATTGGATTTTACGACTAACACGCCTGTCGTTTTATACAAAGCCGTCGGAGCTACATATTGGACAAGCGTAACAACGTCCGGTTTGCCGACAGGAGCCGACGAAATTCCTGCTTCAATTACAATGCATAACAACGACCTTTACGTAGCTGTCAAAAATACAATTTACGAATTGCCGGCCGGTGCGACAACTTGGAGCATTTATTACTCTTATCCGGTTGGAACCTTAATCAAATTTATTTATTACGACGATTTATTAGTAGGAACCGGTTACGGGCTTTTTGTTCATCCGAATGTTAATGCCGTAGATGACGAAACAAACATTCCTGAAAAATTCGAACTATTCCAAAATTATCCGAACCCGTTTAATCCGACAACAAACATAACTTACGTCATTGCGAGGAGCAGAGCGACGCGACAATCTGTGGCAATTCCGGTACAACTTAAAGTTTACGACGCTCTCGGACGCGAAGTTGCAACGCTTGTAAATAAGAAACAAGCGCCTGGTAAGTATTCTGTTCAATTCAAAGCTGCAAATATGCCAAGCGGCGTTTATTTCTACGAATTGCGCGCCGACAATTTTTCACAAACACGGAAAATGGTTTTGATGAAATAAACCAGAATTTATTGAATTATAATAAATTACCTCAAAGGAACAAGTACCTTAGAGGAAATAAACATAAGGGACAATTCGTTGTCCCTTTTTCTTTTCTTTTACATTAAATTCCGGCCGAAATTTTTAATGAGAAATATTTATTTTTTGCTATCTTTGCCAATGAATTAACAAAGAAGAAACCCCTTTGAAATTTGGAAAACATAAAAAATTAAATAAAGAAATCGGGCTGTTTGGCGTTTACGCAATTGCAACCGGAACGACAATCAGCGGCGGACTTTTCCTTTTGCCTGGACTTGCAGCAAGCAACGTCGGGCCAACTGTTTTGTTAGTTTATCTGCTCGCGACAATTCCATTAATTCCGGCAATGTTTAGCGTTCTTGAATTGGCAACCGCAATGCCGCGAGCGGGCGGAGTTTATTATTTTTTGGACAGAACGCTTGGTCCAATGTGGGGAACTGTCGGCGGAATAGGAACTTGGCTTGCTTTAATTCTGAAAGTCTCTTTTGCGTTGGTTGGAATGGGCGCGTATATTTCAATCTTTTTTCCGCAACTTCCCATTAAACCGATTTCAATTACAATTGCCGTTCTAATTGGAATTGTTAATTATGCCGGCGCAAAAAAAAGCAGCGGACTTCAAACAATTTTGCTTGGCGTTATTCTTTTAATTATGGTTTCTTTCGATTTGCTCGGAATATTTCACATAAATCCGGAAAACTTCCGTGGCTTTTGGGAAGCCGGACTTGACGATATTTACGCTACAACCGGAATGGTTTATATCAGCTATGTTGGAATTACAAAAATAGCGAGCCTTTCCGAGGAAGTTAAAAATCCCGAAAGAAACTTACCGCTTGGAGTTTTTCTCGCGTTTTTAACTTCGGTTGTAATTTACGGTGCAACAATTGCGATAATGATTGGCGTAATTCCAATGGCGGAGTTTACCAAAACTCTCACGCCTGTTGCGCACGCGGCGGATATTCTGTTCGGTAAAATCGGATTAGTTTTAACCTCGCTTGCGGCTTTGTTTGCTTTTATTTCGGTTGCGAACGCGGGAACGCTCAGCGCGTCGCGTTATCCGCTTGCGATGAGTCGCGACCACCTCGTTCCGCCCGCGTTCAAAAAGTTGTCGAAAAAGAACATCCCGCTTTACGCTCTGATAATTACGGTTGCGCTAATTCTTGCGGTTCTTATTTTTCTTGACCCGATGGGAATTGCCAAACTCGCTTCGGCGTTTCAGTTGATAATGTTCGCGCTTGTTTGTTTGGCGGTAATAGTAATGCGCGAGAGCAAAATAGAAGCATACGACCCTGGTTATCGTTCGCCGTTTTATCCCTATTTGCAGTTAATTGGAATAATCGTTCCATTCTTTTTGATTTTTAAAATGGGAACGCTTCCGCTTGTGTTTTCAACCGGATTGCTGATACTCGGAATTCTCTGGTATTTTTATTACGGACGCAACCGCGTGGACAGAAACGGCGCAATTTTTCACGTGTTCGAAAGATTGGGAAGGCAACGCTACCAAGGTTTGGAAATCGAATTGCGCGGAATTATGAAAGAAAAAGGTTTGCGGGAGGAAGATAATTTCGACGCAATTGTCGAGCGTAGTAAAGTAATCGATTACGACAAAACCAAAAAGTTTGAAGAAGTAGTGGAGGAAGTTTCGCATTATCTGGCGCGCATTGTTCCTCATTCGTTTGAAGAATTGCAAAAACAATTTATGGAAGGAACGCGAATCGGCGCGACGCCGGTAACTCACGGAATAGCGATTCCTCACATCAGAATTCAAGGAATGTTGCAACCGGAGATGATTCTTGTCCGCGGGAAAAAAGGAATTAAGATAAATTTTGTAAATCCGATTACCGACAAAGAGGAAAACCAAACGGTTCACGCGATTTTCTTTTTGGTAAGTCCGGAACAAAATCCGACGCAGCATTTGCGATTGCTTGCGCAAATTGCCGGCAGGGTGGAAGAAGAAAGTTTTTACGACGATTGGATGTCTGCGCAAAACGAGACGGAAATTCGCTTGGCGTTACTGCACGACGAGCGTTGGATTACGTTGAAACTTTCGTCCAAAAACGCAACGGCGGAAATGATTAACAAAGCGATTAAAGAAATTAAACTTCCCGAAAACGCATTAATCGCGGTAATCAGAAGAGCCGGACGCTCGATAATTCCGAAAGGAAACGTTGTGTTGAAAGAAGGCGACATTTTAACGATTATCGGCGACCCGGCGGCAATGCGCGAACTGGAAGAAAAATATTCCGAAATTTCTTATTTGAAAAAACGATAACAAGTTCAAATTCCGGTTTGTCAAATTAATTATCTTCTTCGTCGCTAACGGGATAGCCGCCGCTAATTGCGCGAAAAATCCATAAACCAAACGGGGAAGCGGAGATTAAGAAGAAAAGCGCAAACAAATGGTTTTTTGCGAGAGAATCAAACAAAATCATCAACAAAAAATTAACCGCCGTTACAAAAGCCGAGAGTTTATGGCGAAATTGCATCTTTGTGGAATATCTTATCATCGCTCGCTCAATTTTTATTTTAGTATAATTAACAATATTTAATTTTTTCTAATTTATCAATATCGTTAAAGCGAAACCGGCGCCGTAAATTTTTTCGGTGGATTTTCCCGCAATATCGAACGGCGCGTTCAGAACCAAAATAAAATTTTTAGCGCGTTCTATTGTCATTCCAACGTTTAGCGTTAATCTGTAACCGTTTTTGTTTTTATCGTTCATTGCGTAATTAGAATAGAATAGTAAATTCCTGCTACGGCTTGTAATCCCTGCGCAAAATAATATCCAAAATCGCTGTCGAGAAAAAAATCGGCGCGATTAATCTCGCCGTCTTCGCTTATTCCGAGATGCCGTTGCAGTTGAACGTCGGTATCAAGCGAAAGATTTTTGGTAAACTGATAAGAAAACACGCCACCGCCAACAAGTGCCGCGTTGTAT
>WGAL01000054.1 GCA_015494845.1 Melioribacteraceae bacterium | reverse complement strand
CGCGCAAGGCGCTCGCGGAATTTTCGAACGCGTTTTACGGCTTTCCTTCGCGTAAATTAAAATTAACCGGAATTACCGGCACGAAAGGCAAAACGACGACCGCGTTTTTGTTGAAAGGAATTTTCGATTACGCCGGAATTAAAAGCGGATTGATTGGAACGGTGAAAAATATAATCGGCGAAAAAGAAACGCGCGCAAAATTAACCACGCCGGAATCTTATGAACTTAACGAAATGTTTTCCGAAATGCTTGAGCAAGGCGCAACACATTGCGTAATGGAAGTTTCGTCGCATGCGCTTTCGCTTAAACGCGTCCACGGTTTGGATTTTGATTTTGCCGGCTTTACAAATCTTGCTTCTGACCATCTGGACTTTTACGAAACACGATTGAATTATTTCCTTGCAAAGAAAATTTTATTTGACGGACTTAAACCCGACTCCGTTGCTGTTGTAAATATTAACGACGAGTATGGAAAGAAAATTGTAGAGCACACTAAAGCGCGCATTGTAACTTACGGTGAAGCAGAAGAAAGTGATTTCCGCATTGAAAATATTGAGTTCGATTTAACCGGAACGCGTTTTGATTTGGTTTTCAATAATAAAACTAGAAAAATCACAACAACCGCAGTCGGAGCGTTTAACGCATACAACACTACGCTCGCTTTTGCATTAGCTTATGAAAATGGAATTGACGAAGAGAAAATAATTGAAGCAATTGCACGCGCGCCAAGAGTTCCCGGAAGATTTGAAGTAATTGAAAAGAACGGAAAAATTGCAATTATAGATTACGCACACACTGCCGGAAGTCTGGAAAAAACATTAATTGCGCTTAAAGAAATAGTAAAAGGTAAGAAGAAAATCTTTACTGTTTTCGGCGCCGGAGGTGACCGGGACAGAAGTAAACGCCCGAAAATGGGCGCGGTTGCGGAAAAATACAGCGACAAAATTTTTGTTACTTCCGATAATCCGCGAACCGAAAAACCAGAGAGAATAATAAAAGATATTCTGGAAGGAATAAAATCGAAAGACGTTTATGTAAATCCCGACAGAGAAGAAACGATTGCAGAAGCGATTTCTAAAGCTGGAAAAGACGCGGTTGTTCTCATTGCTGGAAAGGGACACGAAGATTATCAGGAAATAAATGGCGTTCGGCATCATTTTTCCGATAAGGAAATTGCGGAGAAATATTTAAGTGAGTAAAACAAAATTCACATTGGAAGATTTATTCAATTTGCGCGGCGCGGTAATTTACAATCCCGATGATTACAAGCCGACACAATTTGTCTCCATAGATTCGCGCGCGATACGCAAAGGCGCGATTTTCGTTGCAATAAAAGGTAAGCGTTTCGACGGACACAATTTCGTTCGCGACGCAATTAAAAACGGCGTGAACGCGGTAATTATTTCATCGCGTAAATTAAAGGATTTCGACGACGTTGAAATTCCGATTGTTACCGTTCCCAATACGATTAAAGCGTACGGCGAACTTGCAAACGTAAAACGCAATAAAATCAACTACTTGACAATCGGGATAACCGGAAGCAACGGCAAAACAACGACGAAAGACTTAACAGCAATTTTGCTTTCGGAAAAATTCAAGACGGCGAAAACGGAAGCGAACAACAACAATCACGTCGGCGTTCCGCTAACGATTTTAAGCGCAAAACCGAGCGACGAAGCGCTTGTTCTTGAACTCGGCACAAATCATTTCGGCGAAATAGAATACATCGCAAATATTGCTGAACCGGACATTGCGTTAATTACAAACATCGGGAACGCGCATTCGAAATATCTGAAAAACAAAAAAGGCGTTCTCGCCGAAAAGCGCGTATTATTTGACGTTGCAGAATGTCGCGGCGGTAAAACACTTGTAAATATTGACGATGCGCTTTTGCGAAAACTCGCGGACAAATATCGCGACGCAATTACTTTCGGATTTAACGAAAGCGCGGAAATAAAGGGCGAAATTGTCAGGAAAGATAAAAACGGCTTTCCGAAATTACGCGCGAGTTACGACAAAAGGAAACTCGAAGTTAAAATTCCGCTTGCCGGAAAGGCAAATCTTTTGAGCGCGTTTAACGCAATCGCAATAGCGTTTGTAGCCGGACTTTCGAATAAAGAAATTAAAAGCGGCGCGAAAAAATTCGAGCAAACGAAAGGACGATTTGAAATTATCCGCTTGAAAGATTTCACGATTATTAACGATACATATAACGCAAGTCCGGAATCGATGAAAATTTCAATCGAGAGTTTGGGCGAATTTGACGCGCGCAAAAAAATTGCGGTTCTCGGCGATATGCTCGAACTCGGCGTAGATTCGGAAAGACAGCACAAAGCGTTGGCGAAAGTTTTAAGGAAAGCGAAAATTGACGAGGTTTTGCTTTTCGGCAAAAATATGAAAGCGCTGAAAGACGCGAAAAAACTTAACGTTCGTCATTTTACGAAAATAAATTCTTTGATTAAACACTTACAGCAAAGTGATTTAGGAAATTCGGTAATTCTCGTAAAAGGTTCGCGCGGAATGAAAATGGAAAGAGT
>WGAL01000053.1 GCA_015494845.1 Melioribacteraceae bacterium | reverse complement strand
GTATTATAATTCCCGGTTGGGGACAATTTTATAATGAATCGTATTGGAAAATTCCGGTCGTTTGGGGAGCATTAGGAGCGTTCGCTTACGCATGGAAATGGAATAACGACAAAGTGAATTTTTACGATAACAAATATCACTCGGAGCATAACACCGCGTATTATGAAATCAGAGAGTTTTACAGAAATCAACGAGATTTGAACACGGTATTTTTCATTTTAGTTTATATCTTGAACGTAGTTGACGCCTACGTGGACGCTCATATGTTCGATTTTGAAATATCGAATAATTCCGCATTCCGACAGAAAAAATTGAAAGTTCATTTTACTTATCGTTTTTAAAAAATAATCTTTTCCCATCGTTATCCGCTAATCCGGCGCAAAGACACAAATAAATAAGATTGATTTTATCAGGTAATTCTTTCGGTTTTTTATTTATTTTAAATTTAAACTTGACAACTCATCTCATTTTTCTTATTATTGTGTTGTAAAAATTAATTCTTAATAATTATTCTAAATTAAAATTAAATATTAGTTATGGTACAAAAAGAAATTCAAGACTTTATTGAAAAATGTAAGAAAGAAAAGTTGAGCGTTACTCCTCAACGCATTATTATATATAAGGAATTGCTCGGGAACAGAAATCATCCCTCGCCGGAAGACGTTTACAACGCGATAAAAGAGGAGAATCCGACAATTTCTTTCGCGACGGTTTACAACACATTGGAAACTTTTGAGAAGCACGGGTTTATAAAGAAAGTAACTCCTTTGCATAATAAAGTGCGTTACGACCCTGTTACAGAACCGCATCACCATCTTGTTTGCGTAAAGTGCGGTAAAATAGTGGATATTGAGGCAAATAAAATTAAGAGCATTGAAATTCCGAAAGAAATTATTGGAAATAATCTTTTTATTGATTACACAATTAGAATAAACATGGTTTGTTCGGATTGTCTAAAAAAAGAAAATAATAATAACACAAATTAAAACAAGGAGGATTTATTATGGAAAATCAAGAAAACGTACAAGCAGTAGGATTGCCGAGATTAAACGAACCAGCGCCCGAATTTACCGTCAACACAACTCACGGACAAATTTCGCTTTCCGATTTTAAAGGCAAATGGGTAGTATTATTTTCGCACCCTGCTGATTTCACGCCGGTTTGCACCACGGAATTTATTGCATTTGCTAAAAAATTCGAAGATTTCCAAAAAATTAACACGCAAGTTATCGGCTTAAGCATCGATAGCGTTTTCTCTCATATTGCTTGGGTAGAAAACATTAAGAAAAACTTTAATGTGGAAATTCCGTTTCCGATTATCGACGATTTGAAAATGGACGTCGCTAAAAAATACGGAATGATTCACGAAGGCGCTTCCGATACATCGGCGGTTCGCGCGGTATTTGTAATTGACGACAAAGGAATTTTACGCGCAATGATTTACTATCCGCTTTCGAACGGTAGAAGCATCGACGAAATTTACAGACTTGTAGTTGCATTGCAAACATCCGACAAGTACGGCGTAGCAACTCCTGAAAACTGGCAGCCAGGCGATAAAGTAATTGTTCCGCCTCCGACAACTCACGAAGAAGCAAAGAAAAGAGCCGAACAAGGTTACGATTACGTCGATTGGTATTTCAGTAAAAAAGACGTTGAATAATTAACGATTAGCCCATTCCCCCGGGTTGATGAAGAAGCGCCGTCCGCGAGTTTTCCGGACGGCGTTTCCTATTTTAATAAAACTATTAAAATGATTATTTTAGTTTATGCTTAAAAAGTGTTTCGAAATAGTAAATTTTGTATTCGATAAAACAGAGGAATTTTGGGAGAGCTCGCGTTTTAAATCCTTTGTCGCGATTTTTCTTTTTGTGGTTTTTATTCTTGTTTCGTTTGCCGTTTTTCTGAAATATTACGGATATTTGCCGGAAAATCTTGCCGCAATGTTCCCCAACGGAATTTTTTATCCTATTAGATTGACATTCAGCATCTTGCTTGTTTACGAAGTGCTAAGTATGATTTTTAACTTAAAGTATTCCGTCTCGAACGCATTAGGAAAACAAATAGAAATTTTGTCTCTGATTATTTTACGCGACGGCTTTAAGGATTTGGTTTATTTCGATAATCCATTTTCATTGCAAACAAATTTAAAACCACTTACCGTTATGCTTTCGGATATTTTCGGAGCGGTAATTATTTTAGTAATTCTCGGTTACTATTACAAAATTCAAAGTCATATTCCGATTACGACAAACGAGGACGAACAACATTCGTTTGTTACGGTAAAAAAATGTCTTGCGTTGCTTATTCTTTTTCACGCAGTCGTGCTAGGTTTTCAATCGCTTTTCGGTTTACACCAAGGAGCAAAGTATTACAATTTTTTTGATTCTTTGTTCACATTTTTAATTTTTACCGACATTTTAATTGTTTTATTGTCAATCAGATACACTTCAAACTATTACACGATTTTCAGAAATTCCGGCTTTGCTATTACTACGGTTTTAATTCGAATTGCAATCACCGCGCCTGAGTATTATCGCGCCGCAATCGGAATAATTGCGGTAATCTTTGCCTTTGTTACGACGTGGGCGTATAATAAATTCAGAATAAATATTAAACATTGGAATCTTTAATGAAAAATAAAAACAATTACGAGCCGCTTTTGCCGTGCGGTAACAAATTATTTAATTTATTGACAAAAACGGTTCAAGATAGAAATTTCGAAAAAATTCTTGTGATTGGCGAATCTTCCGAATCGCTTGCCGTAAAGTTGTCCGAAAAATATTCAACCATTGTCGAATTGATTGTGGAAGACTACAACTCGCTTTTGAACGCGAAATTAACGCTCGAGGGCGTAAACGGCGTAATTCCCAAAATTATGGAATTCGAACGAACCGATTATAAAGATAATGAATTCGATTTGATTTTTGCCCAAACTTCTTTAACTCGCGAAAACCGCAAAAAAATCGTAAAGGAAATAAAGAGAATTTTGCGAGCAGACGGAATTTTTGCGCTTGCCGAAATTGCTCTGACCGTAGAAAATCCGCCCAAAATGATTACGGATATGCTCGACTGGGCAGGAATGTCGCCGCTGTTTATCGATGACGCTGAAAAATATTATTCGGAAAGAAATTTCGTAACGATTGCTTCGGAAACGCACAAAGGCGAACTGTTGCGCTATTACAAACAAATTTCCACTCTTTTTGAAGAGCGAAAAGAAGAACTTTCCGACGAAGAAAAAAGTTACTACAAAAAATTGATAAACAGAATTAACCACGAAGCGAATGTTTTTTTGAAATTCGGCGGCGAAAAATACTTAACTTGTCTTACTGCGATTTTGAAATTGAATAAATAGCGAGAATAAAAATGAACGAACAACATTTCAATTTCGAATGGCTGACCAAAAAAGGAAGCAAAAAGTTGCTTTTGCTTTCGGGAATTTTAACAGTTTCACTATTGATAATAATTTCCATTGTTGACCAACCGTTGAAAACCGAATACGCTCCGAACGGAATTATTTCGTTCGAGTTGGCAAAAAATTTCGAAACCGCAAAAAATATCGTTTCATCTTGGAAAGGCAAACCGGAATTGTTCGCCGCGTTTAGTTTGGGAATCGATTTTCTTTTTCTCGTCGCTTATTCGGTATTCTTGTTTTTACTGATTGTAAAAGTTGCGAACAAAATAAAAGTCCGCTCTCAAGCGCTGTGGCGTTTCGGAATGTTTTTGGCTTATGCGCAATTTTTGGCGGCTTTGTTCGACGCCGCGGAAAATACGTTTTTAATTTTGTTTTTATTCGGATTGCAAATTCCGTCGTTTCCGTTCTTTGCGTATGTTTTTTCAACCGTAAAATTTTTAATTGTGCTTCTCGGAATAGTTTACATTTTAATAGGAATTGCAACAAATTTGTTTAACGGTAAGCAAGAAAACAGATGAATTTTTAGTAGAAACTGAGATAATAACCGAGCGTAAAATAAAATTTGTAATCGCCGAAAATTACTATTTGGTCAGGAATCATATTTTTGAAGTAAAAACTTCTTCCTACCGAAAAAACGGCAGGTCCGATAGGCGTTTTGAAAGCGAGTGAAACGCCTGCTCCGTGAGTTAAATCTTCGAATTTAATGCTTTCTCGCGTTTGCCAAGTTTGTCCCAAATCGTAACGGAAGCCCAAATAAACCGGAAAAATCAACTTAAACGGAAATTTGTAACGCAAACCCAACGACGCTTTGAAAACTTGTCCGCCGCGCTGTTGAAAAATATCCATTCCGTAAAAATCGAATTGTCCGCCCATTCCGAATTGTTGGGAAAGCGGAAGTTTTTTGTCGGCGAAACCGAGCGTAAGTCGAGGAGAAAGAGTTAGCGAGTTGGAAATTTTCAGATAGAACAAATAATTAAAATACGTTTTTGAAAAATTCAAATTAGCGCCGAAAGCATTGAAAGCATATTCGTAGTAAGCATTTAACGCCACGCCTTTTTCCGCAAAATAAACATCCGAACGCGAATCGATTGAGAAATTTAATCTGATTGCGCTAATCGTATAATCTTCGGAATTACCTGGGAAATTCCAAATTTTTGCTCTCGAATACCGCCAAAGCGCAAGCAAATTGCCGAGCCGCGTAATTTGTCTGCCGAAGCCCAAAATAAAACTCGATTCGGATTGGTCGTACTGGAATTCTTCTTCCGTTTGCAAAAAATTATCCGGTTCGTGGGAAAATTTCGGAATTAAAATGTGTTTGTAATTTAACTGCAATTTATATGTGAAATACGAACTGAAAATTCTCGGCGCAACGTGTTCAAGCGTCGCTTCCTGCGAACGCAATCCGCCGAAAAAGGAAAAACCGATTTGATTGCCTGTTCCCAAAACGTTTTCGTTTCGCACGTCGATGAAAACGCGCGTTAAATATTGATTATCGATTTTCATTCCCAAACGAACCAACTTTGACGGCTTTTCCGAAACTTTTACTACCAGCGCAAATTTTTTCTCGCCCTCGTCTTTCTTGTTTATTCTTACGTAATTGAACAAGTCGGACAAACGGAGATTGTTCAGCGAAACTTCGAGTTGTTTTTTTGTAAGCGGTTTGTTTTTCTTAAAGGCAAGTTCGCGACGGATAACATATTCCTTGGTATGTTTTACGTTGCTGATTGTTATTTTATCGAGAAGTTGCGTTTCAAACGCGATGTTTAATTCGCCTTTCCCGTTAAAATTCCAATCGATTAATTTTAACGACAAATTTCCGTTTTGCCGCTCGCGTTCCAAAAATCCGTTAATAATATTAAAAATGTTTTGCGGGGAAGAATATTTCCCGATAAAATTTTTAACAACCTGATTGTTCGATAAAGTATCGTCAATAAAAATATTGATTTTTCTGATTAACGGAAATTTCTTGTAACGAAGTTTAAGCAGAGTTTTTCCGTTCGCAATAGAATAATCTAACGAAGCATCCGCCAAAGAAAATTTTTCTTTAAGCAAATAAAGTTCAAGATAAATTTTCGCAAGGGAAGCGGTCCTAACGCCGGCAAACTGCGAGGCAAATTCGTTTTCAATCAAATCTTTTTCGTTTATTTCGAACCGGATATTTTTCAGCGTTTTGGCAAATTCCGGTTCTTTCGAAACAAGATATTTTTCAATCCGTTTTTTTAATTCCGGAAGTTTTTCTTTTTCCGCATAACCGATTTTGATTAGCGAATCAAGTCCGGTAAAATCATCGCTCTTTTTCGAAATTTTCGGACGAAAAACAAAATCGGCTAAATTACGGTTCTGCATATTGATTTCTTGCATCGGCAAACTGACCAGTTGGTCGGCGATTTCCCACGGATAACGCAAATCGCTTTCCTTGCGTAGTGGACTTGTAATATCAATTGCAATTACAAAGCCGTCGTTATCTTTTTTAGCAACTTTTACCGGAATGTTTGCCACAATTCCGCCATCGACAAGCGTTGTCGAATCAATTTTCACCGGCGGCATTAAAAACGTTACGGAAGAACTTGCGCGGTACGCTTGCGCCAAATCGCCTTTTTTTATCAGAACCGGCTTGCCTGTGTAGAGATTAGTCGCGACGGCTCTGAACTTATATCGTAATTTGTCGAAATCGTAAATATCGTTAAGCGGCGCTTCGAGTTTTAATTTTGTAAAAAAGTTTCCGATTAAAAGCCCAGAGTTTATCGATTTAGGAATTACCGGTTGAAAGCCGTCAATTCTTAACGTAAGAAATGCGTTGTCGAGAATACGTTTTTGTTCGAGGAACAATTGGTTGCGGTTTTTTTCTTCGAGACTGTAAAACGCGTACCAATCTGTTTCAAGGAAAATTTTTTCAATTTCTTTAATCGAGTAACCGGAAGAAATCATTCCGCCGATAACCGCGCCGATGCTTGTTCCGTAAATGCGCGTAAAAGGAATTTTTTCTTCGAGCAACGCTTTAATCACGCCAAGTTCAGCGATGCCGCGCGCTCCGCCGCCGCTTAAAACGAGCGAAAAGTCGGTAAACTCTTGTGGGATTTTTTCGGTAATATTAAAAGGCAAAAACCGGTTCGTTAAATTTAATTTAACGGAACCGGCGTTTTGTGCGAAATTTAGCGATGTGAAAAGAAGCCAGAATAAAAAATATCTTTTGATATTTTCTGACATTTTATCTCTTTTTTCTTTTTCCGCCGCGTCCTTGCGCTGTTTTTTGTTGTTGCTCGGCGGCTTCCATCATCTTTTGCATAAAACCTTTTTTCTTTTTCGCGCTCGGAACAGGCTTTAACTCTTGTTCGCCGTGCTTGTTAATGTAATATTGTTGCCCGATTGAAAGCAAGTTAAACATAAAATAATAAAGATTCAATCCGGAAGGGAAAGCCATAAACATAAACGTGAAAAGAACCGGCATTATATAAACCATCGCTTTTTGCGACGGGTCTTTCATCGTCATTTTTTGTTGGAAGAACATCGTAATTCCAAGCAAAACGGCGAGTCCGCTTATTTGGTCGACGCCGAAAATCGGAATGCGGAACGGAAGCGAATAAATTACATCCGGAGCGGAAAGATTATCAATCCAAAGAATAAACGGCTGTTGACGGATTTCAATCATTACTTTGAAGAAAGTAAACAGCGCGAAAAGAATCGGCATCTGTAACAACATTGGCAAACAGCCGCCGGCGGGATTTACTCCGTATTTGGAATAAAGCGCCATTGTTTCTTTTTGAATGCGTTGCTGGTCGCCTTTGTATTTTTCTTTGATTTTTTGAATTTCCGGTTGCAAAAGTTGAGTCTTTTTCATCGACTCGTAACTTTGCTTGGTAAGCGGGAACAACGCAATTTTTATCAAAATCGTTAAAACGATAATTACCCAGCCGTAATTCGGAATGAAAGTATGAAGAAAAGTAAACAACGGCAAAAGAATGTATTCGGAAATCGGGCGCGTAATAAATTTCAAACCGAAGAAACTTCCGAAATCGAAAATCGCTTCGTAATTTCTGCCGTAACTTTTTAAGATATCGTATTTAATCGGCCCTCCGTAGAAATCAAAAGTATCCGTTTGATTATCCGGATTTGAAATCGGAACGCGGAAATTTATCGAATAATACTCGCGTTCTCCCCATTTTGTTTTAATGTGCGTTCCCTTAAAATCCGCGCCGCCTTCGGAATATCGTTTATAAGGCGAAAGAATAAACGCGAAATATTTATTGCGAACGCCCACCCAATCAATAACTCCGTTGATTGTTTTTTCCGCTTTTTCGTCAAGCGGGGCATCCACAATTACTTGTTCGCCGCCGGCGTAAGCGCTCGCGTTGGCAAAGAATGCTTCGTCGGTTGCGTTTTTTTCCACAAAATTAATTCCGTGATTCCAATGAATTTCGTAATTAAAACCGCTTATGTAATCTTTCAAGCCGTTAAATTTAACCTCAAAGCGCGAGCGATAATCGTTTCCGTAAAAAGTAAAAATTTTCTGAACCGATTTCCCTTCGTCCAAATTGAAAGTCAGAACAAATTTTAACGAATCGTTTCCGGTCAGTCTGTAATAACCGCTTTCCGGCGCTTCAAACTCAACGTCTTTTGTATTTACGTATTTGCCGTCTTTTGTCATAAACGCGATATCGAGTTCGTTGCCTTTTGTGTAATTTATTAGCTGAACGATTTTTTTGTACCAAGGCGCGTCTTTCGGCAAATCTTTTGCATACCACGTATTATATTTTTTAAGGAAAATTTTGTGAATGTTTCCGCCGTACGTGGAAAATTCCATTCGCGCGAGATCGGTTTCAATGGTTATTATGCGCTCTTTGTGTTTTTTCTTGGCGAAAGAATTTAGCTCCGCTTTCATTTGTTTTGATTGCGTAGCGGTTTGCGTTTCGCTTTTCGGAGCGGTCGCTTTCTCTTTTTTTACGTTTGCGGTATCTTTCTTTGCCAAACTGTCGGTTTGAACCGTTTTTCCTTTGTTTTGAACCGGTTGCGCGGGAGGTTGCGGCGAATTAAAATAAAGCCAAACCGTTAAAATCAAGCCCATTAATACGAAAGCGATTATCGATTGTCTATCCATTCTTATTCCGAAGATTTTTTGAAGTTGTTATTTTGGAGCGAAGGCGAAACCGAAAGTATTTCCGCAATTTTTTGCATTAAATAAACAATTTCCGGTTGAACGTCGTTCAGAAAAATTTTTTTGTAATTTTTCGAATTAACTTTGTTAGGCGAAAACGAAATCAAAAGCGTACCTTCTTTGATGTTTTCAGTTAAAATATGTTTATTTAATCTGTAAGACTCGCGCATTAACCGCTTAACGCGATTTCGCCAAACGGCTTTTCCCGCTTTTTTATAAACGGCAAAAGCGACTTTCACTCCTGTTGTATTTACGTCTTGCGATAAATAAAAAACGGCTTTGAACAAGCCATTTTTTGAGTAAATCGTCTTTCCGTTAGAATAAAGAATGTCAAAAAGTCGCTTGCTTTTGATTCTTTCATTTTTGGAAAGACCGTAGTTTTTCAAGGCGAAGAATTCTAATATTCGTCGCTAACGGTTAATCTTTTGCGTCCTTTCGCTCTGCGGCGAGCAAGAACCTTACGTCCGGCTTTTGTAGCCATTCTTGCACGAAATCCGTGCGTGTTTCGTCTTTTTCTGTTATGCGGTTGATAAGTTCTTTTCATTTTATACTCCTATTTTCAATACGAACTCAAAATTTAATAATTTTTTCAAGAAAATTCAATTTTTCGAATGAGATAAGT
>WGAL01000052.1 GCA_015494845.1 Melioribacteraceae bacterium | reverse complement strand
CGTCAGATGTGTATAAGAGACAGATATAGATACCATAATGCTATTGATAAGAAATATTAAAAATTGGTTAAATCTCACAAACGGTGAAATAATAATAGATTTTGTAAAAAATTTTAGAATTAAGAAAGCAAATGGGGAATGGTTGTAAAGTTAAATAAAATGCCAAATTGATTAAAATATCTACTTCCTATTATTGCAACTCGGAGATTTATATATTTTTTACTTTATCTCAACCGCGCGGTGCGTTCCGGAACTGTCGAAATACAAATACTTTTCGAAAATCTTAACTTCGGCGTCGCGTTCGGCGTCAAACGGCGGCGGAATGTCGTTTACTTTTATCAAATCGGTAACAACGCCGCTGTTGCAATCGTCCGAAACTAAGCGTGGATTGCCATATTCGTAAATTGATTCTTTGCAGAAATCAACGTAAGCGACTGAGCCGTCCGACGGCATTTCAAAATTCGTTTCCGGAAAATCGAACTCTTCGTAAACTTTTTTCATAAACAGAGCCCAAATAGGAAGCGCGGCTTTTGCGCCGGTTCCTTTCATTTCCTTAAACGTAATTCTCTGGTCGTCAAAACCTGTCCAAACTCCGGCGACTAAATCAGGCGTAAATCCGATAAACCAGGCGTCGGCAAAATTTTGCGTTGTTCCTGTTTTTCCCGCGGCAGGACGCATAAAATGATATTTCCAACGGATTGCGCTTCCTGTTCCTTTATCCACAACAGATTGCAACATGCTGACCATAATATAATCCGTGCCTTCGGAAATCGCCTCGCGGGATTTTGGGGTAAACGTGGTGATTAAAATTCCGTCTTTGTTATCCACGCGTTCAATAGAGCTCGGCTCGATGTAAATTCCTTTATTTGCAAAAGTTGAGAAAACCGAAACGATTTCAATCGGACGAAGTTGCGTTGCGCCGAGCGAAATTGCCGGATATAAATCGAGTTTGCTTGTTATTCCCATTCTGCGCGCGAGTTTGCCTACTTGCCAGAGTTCCACGTGTCCTTCTATAATCAAACGCGCGGCAATTATATTTTTAGAACGCATCAAACCTTCGCGCAAAGTCAAAAATCCGCCGGTTTTTTTATTGTAATTTTCCGGACTCCAACCGTTGAAATCGAAACGTTGATTTAAAATCGGATAAGCAGGATAAAGTCCGTTTTCGATTGCCGCAGTGTAAACAATGGGTTTAAAACAAGAACCAGGTTGGCGATAAATTTGCGTAACGTGATTTAATCCGTAATAATCGTGTTTGTCGCGTCCGCCAATTAACGCCTTTATTTTTCCAGTTTTCGGGTCGATTACAATAAAACCGACTTGAACTTTCGTCTTTGCTTTTTTCAACGAATCGATAAACGCAAAGTTGTTTTTAAAAGAATGATAAACTTTAATTTTTTCTTCGGGCGTTTTTGCCGCTTTGTATTTAGGTTGCGCTTTAATCGTTTCTTCAATTATTGTGTTTAATAAATCTTGGTGCTCGCTCCACTTCCAAGATGCGTCAAACATTGCTTGCAAGTTAACCATATGCGAATCGACCGCTTCGCGCGCCAACTTTTGCATCCGCGTATCGAGAGTTGTGTAAATGCTCAGACCGTCTTTGTACAAGTTAAATCCGCGCTCGCGGGCAATCGGCGACATTTGCTGACGCACAAATTCCAAAAATTTCGGCGCAATTTCGCTCTTAAATCCTTTTCGGATTTTTTCCGTTGAAAGATTTATCGGCGTCTTGGTAAATTTTCTATATTGCTCAAAAGTTATGTAGCCCATTTCGTACATATTGTGCAGAATCAAATTTCTTCTGCGGAGAGCGCGGTCGTAATGCGTAACGGGATTGTAATAAGCAGGCGATTTTAACAATGCGACAAGCACCGCGGCTTCCGGTGCGGTAAGTTGAGAGGGCGTTTTGTTAAAATAAATTTTCGATGCAATTCCAACGCCGTATGCCCCGCGTCCGAAGTAGGATTCGTTCAAATACATTGTTAAAATTTCGTCTTTCGTGTAGTTTTTCTCTATTTGAACCGCGGTAATCCACTCGCGGATTTTTCTTATGCCTGTTTGAATCAGCGTTTCTTCTTTTCCTTTGAAAGAATACAAATTCTTTGCGAGCTGTTGAGTTATTGTGCTACCGCCCTGCTTTTTGCCGAAAACAAAAGTTTTTATCATCGCCTTGAAAAAGCGGTCTAAATCGACGCCCCAATGCTCGTAAAATTTTCTGTCTTCGGTTGCGACAAGCGCTTGAATTAAAACGTCGGGAATGCTGTCGCGCGGCGTTTCTATGCGGTTCTCGACAAAAAACTGTCCGATTATTTTTCCGTCTTCGCTGTAAACGTTCGTGGAAAGTTCTTGCTTGGGATTTTCAAGTTGTTCCAAAGAAGGTAAATCGCTCGAAACGTATTTTACGAACGCAATTGTCGCCGCGATAAAAACGGCGAGAATCACAATAAAAACCGTCAAAAAAGTGATTTTCTTCTTCGACGTTTTTTTTCTTTTTATATTTTTTTTCTTAGAACTCTTTTTCATTTCTTTCCCAAGTTAGAACCTGAAATTCATTACCGTCAAAAACTCCGTAATATGGCTTTTCTATCCACGAACCGAGGTTTACGTAAAAGCCGTCTTTGTATTTGTAAATTTCTTTTTTGTGGGAATGTCCCATTATCACGTAATCAAATCCTTCGTCGATTTTTTTCTCGGCAAATTTCAAAAGCGCGTTTTGTTCGCCGTAATCTTTTTGTTGCGTGTAATCGCGGCTTTTTCTGCTTGTCCTTTTCGCGATTGCAATTCCCAAATCCGGGTGCAACAAGGAATACAACTTTTGAAAGAATTTGTTTCTGAAAATTTTCTTTAAAATCAAATAACCTTTGTCGTTCGGCAAAAGACCGTCGCCGTGAGCCAAATAAAACTTCTTTCCGTTAATTTCGAGTTCCGTATTATCTTCGTAAATTTCAGCCGAAAATTCGGTTCTGAAAAAAACGCGATGTAAAAAATCGTGATTGCCAATCAAATAATGAATCTTAACGTTTTGCGCCGATGCGTTTTTCAAAGCCGTAAAAAGCCGGTAATATCCTTTTTGAATTACGTATTTGTATTCGAACCAGTAATCGAACAAATCGCCGAGAACTATTAATTCGGAATCCGGTTCGATTGAGTTAATCAAGTCAATTAACGTATTTTCTTTTTCGGTTTCTTTTTCTTTGCTTTCCAAACCGAAATGTATGTCCGATATGAAATATGCCTTGTTTCCCAAATGTCCGATTTTATTGAAAAAATTTAAAAAACTAAAATAATAAAGATTTTTGAAAATAGGTTGCGGTTTTAAAATTCCCGACTAATTTACGAATATTTTATTAAATTTATAAATTAATTAAAATTTCTTAGAATGATTTTATTTCAGTTACAATATAGTATTTTGTTAAGTCCGTTTATTATTGCATCCGAGTTAATGAGATTAATTTATCTTTCCGTGGAAGTACTCGGCGGAATTGCGATTGTGATTTTGGTCGTTTCGTATATTGCGCATAAAATCAAGGTTTCGAATGAGCCGAAAGTTTATGAAGCCAAGATTGACAAAGAAAAAGAACTGAAAATGATTTTGAAAGACGAAAAGACCAATAAGGATATCGTTAAAGGCGCTCTTTCGACAAAAGATAATAAAAAGAAAAAGCAAACATCTGTCCCGCGAAAACAGCCAACTACGAAATCATCTCACGGCAGACCAAGCGCTTCTCATTCGTCGCGCCCAGTTTCCAAAAAAAGTTCTGCGAGTAATGTTAAATCTTCTACTGTTACGCCGCGTATTCCTAAAATGAAAAAGAAACTGCCAAGCAGGGATACGCGCATTCAAATATTAAATTCTTTATCCAAAACCCACAGTGACGAGAAAAATAAAAACAAAAAAGAAGACAACAATTCTTTTAAAAAATTCTACGATATTTCCGACGAATAATATTTTTCCCTTAAAAACTTTTATTTCAAAAGAACCATTTTTTTTGTTTGAGCAAACTTGCCTGCACGTAATGTGTAAAAGTAAATTCCGCTTGGTAGTTCCGCCGCATTAAATTGAACCGAATATTTGCCTGGTGTTTGTTTCTTGTTCACAAGCGTCGCAACTTCGCGTCCAAGCGCGTCGTAAATTTTTAGCGTAACATGAATTGTCCTGTCATTGCGAGTAAATTCCAACTTGTTGGAATTTACGTGGCAATCCGTCATATTATTAGCGTTTGCTAAATTTCCGGTAGTCCGCCCGAGGCGGAGCCGCGTCGCTTCACTCCTCGCAATTACGTAATTTATTGTCGTTGTCGGGTTGAACGGGTTCGGGTAATTTTGCGAAAGCTCAAATTTTAATAATGTGTTTTCTGTATTAACATAGTCAAGCGTCAAACCTTTTACCAAAATCGGGATGTCGGTTAAATCGAACGTTACGCTTCCGTTAATTACTTGAATCGTATCCTTTTGAAATATGGCATTTTCGCCGTCAGGACTTAAATAAACCGGCACGGTACGAGTTGCCTCCACAAATGTAAATTCCGGCAAATCAAGCATATATGATTGATTGTCTTTACTCCACAAAAGCCATTTGCTTTCATTGTTTGAAAAAGTGTATTTTACCGCCCAAATTCCTTCTCCGCCGGAAAAATTATCGTTGGTAACAATTCCTGTTGAAATAAATTGCGCGGTTTGGAATGTGTCGATTTCTTGAACCAACAACTTAAATGAATGGAAAGACTTCTTCTTAATTCCGTTTGCGTTTGTTAAACCGAAATCAATCCAAGGTCTTCTGTCTCCGCTCCATAAAGGATGCCAAAAATATTTTTCCACGCCGTAAGCGAATAAGATTGCCGAACGCCGCCAAACGTCCGCGGCTTGTTGGTCGAGAGTTGAATATCTCGGCGTAATGTTTGTCGTTGAATCGCTCGAAATACTGCATTCGGTATTCCAGAAAGGTTTTTGCGGACAACCGAAATCTCCCATCGCTTTGTTTATCGAATCGATATGCGCCGGGAGCGTCCACCAAGAATTGTAATCATGATAGCCGAGAATATCGAAATAATTGCAACCGCCGTTAAGCAAAACAATTCTTAACCAATTATAGCGTCCGAGAGGCATTCCGTAAGTTCCCGAAAGGCTCGGTAAAACAATTTGCGCTTCGGGGTCCGCTTCTTTTATCCAACGGTAATTTAATCTTAGAAAATCTGCCACAATACGCGCCGGCAAACCTCGCGGTCTGCGTTGGTTGCCATCCAATTCGTTTGAAATTTCCCAATATTTTGTTCTGCTTTTATACCGGTTTACAACGGTTTGCACGTAATCTTTCGAATAGACGCTGTCGCGGAAATACCAACCGCAAGTGTCCTCAAAACAAGCGCGCCAAGGCACTTGCAATCCGATTGTGTCGCTTGCGTTGCAACAATGGTAAAGCGTCGGCAAAGGCGTAATTCCGTAAGGATTGAACATTGCCGAATCCGCAAATTCGAAATGCCATTCGTCGTTTTGCGGCTCGATGTGCGTCCAGCCCACGTCGGAATACATCATATGGCGGTAAAATTTCACGCCGAGTTCGTCGAGCAACGGGAACGTTGTCGTCATTCCGATTTCCGTACTGCGCCAAGGAACATTTACTCCTAAATGATGAACGGTTTGAGGAAAGCGCTTGGTAGTAAAAAATAACGAAGTGAAAATTAGAATAAGTAAAAATTTTTTCATCATTTTTTCTCCTATTCTAAAATAAATTAGACGCGGGAAAGCATAAAAGAGTTTAGCGATTGTTAAAAGTTTCCTTTTAAATTAAATTTAAGAAAAATTCTTGGAAGAGATAGTGCCTATTTTTGCGTGAACTTTGCATTACAATTTTGACTTCAATATCTTTTTTATCAACATAAGTTTTGGTAT
>WGAL01000051.1 GCA_015494845.1 Melioribacteraceae bacterium | reverse complement strand
GATTGTATCGCGAATTAAGGAAGAACCTTTGTAGGCCATTTTAACCTCTTTTTTATACTTAAAACTTCCCTGTATTTTCAGGGAGTTCAATTGCTAAATTATGTAAAAAAATCAAACGAACAAAACGTTAATGGTCGCATTCGCTTTCTTCTTGCTCGAGCGCGTTTGCAATCAGCAATTTTAACGCTTCGTCGGCGGAATCGATTTTTGTAAAAACCGTGCGAATATTATTTGCCGCAAGCGAATTTACAAGTCCGGGCCCAGCGGCTCTGCAAATAAGATAATCCGCGTACTCGATTCCTTCCGCAATGTTTTTATGCGCCGTTTCGCCGTGCTCGGAACTGTCATGTCCGTGTCCGTGGTGATGATGGTTGTGCGTGCCGCCGGCATGATTTGTAAAAGTGTTTGCTACTTCCTTTTTTGAAATGACGTTATTGTTATCGTCGATTTCGTAAATTAAAAATCCTTTGCATCTGCCTACGTGTCCGGCGACAGTTGCGTAATCGTTGGTCGCTACCGCAATTTTCATTTTAACATTCTCTCGTAAAATTTCCTACATAAACAAAAAAGTTAATGCGTTGCTTGCAAAGACTATCAGCCGGGAGGCCACATCATTTGGCGACCGCCAATCAAATGCATGTGCAAATGATAGACTTCTTGTCCGCCTTTGTCGCAGCAATTAAAGACGAGACGGAAACCTTCTTTCGCAATTCCTTCTTTTTCCGCAATTTCGTTTGCCGCGTCGAACATTGCGCCGAGTAATTCCGCGTGCTTTTTCCCGTCAATCTCTTTTACCGTCGGAATTTCTTCTTTCGGCACAATCAAGATGTGAACTGGCCCTTGCGGATTAATATCGCGGAACGCCATAACCAAATCGTTTTCGTAAACGATATCGGCCGGTATTTCGCGTTCGATTATTTTGGAGAATATTGTTTCGCCCATGTTACTCTCCTTCTTTTGAAAGACCGTATTTTTTTATTTTATTGTACAAGTGACTTCTCTGAATTCCAAGCGCTTCGGCTGTTTTACTAATGTTCCAATTGTTTTGTTTCAAATGTTTTTCAAGAAATATTTTTTCCGTCTTTTCCTTGAACTCGTTAAACGAATTCGCGGAAGTGAAAATATCCGTTTCTTTATTTGTTTGAACCGGCAAATAAGGTTTTACTCTTTCCAAAGTAATTTCTTTTTCGGGAACCATAATTATAATTCGCTCTACGAGATTTCTTACTTCTCTGATATTGCCGGAAAACTCAAGATTTTCGATTGCTTGCAACGCTTCCTTCGTAAATGTTTTTGGCGGCAAGCCGTATTTTTCGCTTATTATTTTATTGAAATGTTCGAGCAAAAGCGGAATGTCTTCTTTGCGTTCGCGCAACGGCGGAATGTGAATAGGGATAACGTTTAACCTGTGGAACAAATCCTCGCGGAAATTTCCTTTTTCAATTTCCGCCCTTAAATCTTTGTTTGTCGCGGCGATAATTCTCACGTCAACGGAAATTGTTTTTTCGTCGCCGACGCGTTGAATTTTTCCTTCCTCGATTGCGCGTAAAACTTTTGCTTGCGCGCTCAAACTCATATCGCCGATTTCGTCGAGGAAAAGCGTGCCGCCGTTCGCTTGCTCGAATTTTCCTTCTCTGTCTTTAATTGCATTTGTAAACGCGCCTTTCACGTGTCCGAACAGTTCAGATTCGATAAGTTCTTCCGGAATTGCGGCGCAATTTACTTCTACCAACGGCGCGTCTTTTCGCAAACTTTTTCTGTGAATTGCCCGCGCGACGAGTTCTTTCCCCGTTCCGTTTTCGCCCGTAATCAGAACGCGCGAATCCGTCGGCGCGACGCGTTCTATTATTTTTAATATGTTTTGAACCGCCTCGCTTTTGCCGATTATTTCGTAATCGGTTTCAAGCGATTTTTTTAACGCTTTGTTTTCTTTAACCACTTCGTAATGCTTTACCGCGTTGCGCACGCTGATAAGGAGTTTGTCTCTGTCGATTGGTTTTTCAAGGAAATCGAACGCGCCGAGTTTTGTGGCTTTTACCGCGTTTTCCAAACTGCCGTACGCGGAAATGATAATAACGGGAATATCGTAATTGTTTTCTTTCAGCCAGTTCAGAAAATCAAAGCCGGTCATTCCGGGCATTTGAATATCGAGCAGAATTGCGTGAAACTCATTGTAGCGCAATTTCTCTTTTGCGTCTTCCGCCGAAGTAACAAATTCAGCGTGATAATTCTTGTAATCAAGAATCATCTTGATGCTTTCGCAAATTTTAATTTCGTCGTCTATTATCAATATTGATTTCATTGCGCTTCAATCAGTGTGATTGCGTATAACCTAATAAAATCGGATGGAAAAAGGTTCTTGTTTTTCTTTAATTCTTTTCCGAAAAGAAAACCGAGTTTGTTTATTTTCATATCCCGCATATCGAACGCGCCGTTTACCTTAAAAGTTTTTTCAAAACTCTCAACAAAAATACCAAGAAATTCGGCAATATTGAATAAATTTAATTCGTATCCGAG
>WGAL01000050.1 GCA_015494845.1 Melioribacteraceae bacterium | reverse complement strand
GGTCCTGGGGAAACGCAAATTGAAACCGACAGAAGAATCATTCGTAAAAGAATTTCGGCGTTGAAAAATGCGCTTGAAAAAATTGAGAAACAACAGAAAACAAAAAGCTCGCAGAGAAAATCGGCGTTTCAGATTAGTCTTGTCGGCTACACAAACGCCGGCAAATCGACGTTGCTTAATTTGCTGACTTCCGCCGAAACTCTCGCCGAGGATAAACTTTTCGCCACGCTCGATTCAACTACTCGACTTTACGGAAAGCGCAACGGCGTGGATATTTTGCTGAGCGATACAGTCGGGTTTATTCGCAAACTTCCGCCGACGCTTGTCGCGTCTTTCCGGAGCACGCTGAACGTTGTTCGCGACGCCGATTTAATTTTGCACGTCGTCGATTTGAGTAATCCTACATACGAAGAGCATATTCAAATTGTTGAACAAACCTTGAAAGAATTGAAGTGCGACGAAAAAAGAATTCTTACGGTTTTTAATAAAATCGATATTGTTAACGACTTACATAAATTGGAATTTGCAAACGCGACTTTTCCTGACGCGGTTTTTGTTTCGGCTGAACGCGGAATAAACATTCAAGAATTGAAAGATAAAATTGATAATTTGATTAACGCAACAGCTGTCGAAAGAGAAATTATATTGCCGGCAAGCGAAAGTAAAGTAATTTCGAAACTTCATGATTTGGCATTGGTACGAAAAAAAAGGTATTTTAATAATAGTGTTATTTTGAGTTTATCGGCGGACGAAAAACAGATGGGAAGAATAGATAAGATAATTGCTGAAATAGAAACAAGTATCGATGGCGACTAACGACGTAAATAATATTTATGAATCTATTAAAAAATTAAAAGAACTGATTGCCTCCGCAAAGGACAGCGATTGTCTTGAAAAAATGAAGGGCGTTGTGTTTGAAGTGCTTGATACTTTCGAGCAACAAACCGGTTTATTAATGGAAAGCATTGAGGAAAGAAAAAGGATAGAAGATGAATTACGTCTGTTTAACCGCGCCGCCGAACAAAGCGCCAACTCAATTGTAATTACAAATCTTGCAGGAACAATTCTTTACGTTAATAAGAAATTTTGTGATATTACCGGTTACTCAAAAGAGGAGGCAATCGGACAGAATCCCAGAATATTAAAATCAGGAAGACAAAGCAAAGAGTTTTATGGAAAGTTGTGGAATACGATAACGGCAGGAAAAGATTGGGAAGGCGATTTTCATAACAAGAAAAAGGACGGAACTTTATATTGGGAACATGCAACTATTTCACCGGTAAAGAACGAGGAAGGAACGATAACCCATTATATTGCCGTTAAGGAAGATGTAACCGCCAAAAAAGAAGCGGAAGAAAAACTTGAAGAAAGCCGAAAAAAATTGCAAGAGGAAATTGCCACCAAAAACAGTTTTTTTTCGATTATTTCTCACGATTTGAGAAGTCCGTTCACAGCGTTGCTCGGTTACGCCGAATTACTTGACGAAGAATACGACGATTTAACGGACGAAGAACGTAGGCAATATATTCACTCTTTACGCGAAACGGCGCAAAGTACGTTTGAACTTTTGGAATCTTTATTAACCTGGGCGCGCGCTCAAACAGGAAAAATTGAATTTAATCCTGAAGAATTGGATTTGTTCGACATTGCCGTTGAAATTGTCGGATTATTCGCCGGTAACGCGAGTAATAAAGAAATAAAATTAAATAGCAACATTGCTCCGAATACGATTGTCTTCGCCGATAAAGATATGCTGAAAACAATTTTGCGCAATTTAATTTCTAACGCGTTAAAATTTACGCCACGCGGAGGCGAGATTTCGGTAAATTACAAAGAAGACAACGAAAAACATATTATTTCCGTTAAAGACACAGGCATTGGTTTATCAGATGAGGCAAAAGAAAAAATCTTCAAACTTGGCAAGCGATATACTCAACCTGGCACGGAAAATGAAAGCGGAACAGGTTTTGGGCTTGCACTTGTTCAAGAGTTAATAAAAAAACACAAAGGTAAAATTTGGGTGGAAAGCGAACCTGGAAAAGGCGCTGAGTTTATTTTTACAATTCCTAAAAATTTAAAAGAAATCATCGAGGCGGAAAAATGAAAAAAGTTATTTTAATAACTTCATTGTTTGTATTAACTCAAACGGCGGTTGCTCAATTTTCGATTAATATCGGGGCAGGAAAAGATTTTTACGCAATCAAGGCAATTAAAAATAAGGAGTTTTCGCTATGGGACGGAACTCCGGCATTAATTGAAAGAGATGAAATTTCCAATCCTTTTTACGCTAACTTGCAATTGGAATATCAAAGCGGCTCGCTGATTTACGGACTCGCGCTTGCAGGCGCATACCAAAAATATCATATTAAATATTACTATTACGAGTTTAGCGTCCCGCATTTTTCCACGGAATACAAAACCGAAGAAGACGTTATTTGGGCGCGGATTGAAATTAATCCGGTTCTGCTTTATGAATTTGAATTAAACAAATCTTTTGCGTTTGATTTGGGAATTGGCGGCGGCTTGCAAATTATGGCGCCTGTTGTTTCGGATAAATTTATTTACGAAACCACGTTAAACAAAGCTCTCGATTTGGATTTTACCGACGATGTCGAATTGGCTTATTTATTTAACGGGAAGGCGATTGCGAGAGCGAAATTCAAAATAACCCCGAATTTCTCTCTCGGCGCGGAAGCAAATTATCTTATGGTTCAAAAAGGAGATTACGAACAGCCGTCAAATTTCTTTGCTGCTTTTGCTTTTCTCGGAATAACTTTTTGATTCGAACTGTTTGGTGAATTGTGAATGGTGAATTGTAAATTGTTTGTGGCCAGGCGATGGAACGCAGATTTATTTGATTTCATTATGATTTAAAAATTGTTCCGCCCCATTATTCCAATTTCCCATCATTCCAATATTCCATCAAAAATTAATTTATCGTACAATTCGCCAATTTATTTTATCACCGACCTTAATGCCGTATTTATCGGTAAATCCGGCATTTACTTCAATTACGTAAATCGCCGGCTCAGTCGAGGGGTAAGTTTGTTCGGAATACGGTGTAGTGTTTTTGTGAATTGTAACGATTTCCCTTTTCTTGTTTACGAAAATCATATCGAGGGGAAGAATTGTGTTTTTCATCCAAAACGACTGATATTCTTCGCGCGGAAAAACAAAGAGCATTCCTTGATTTTCTTTCATATGCTCGCGGAACATTAAGCCGCGCACTCGTTTTTCTTGCGTGTCGGCAAGTTCGATGTCGATTGTCGTAATGTACTCGCCGTCTTTCGTCGTGAAAGTAAGCTCGCCGTCTTTGTGGAATTTGTAAATCTCGGTTTGTGTCGCGGGTTTTACGTTGTCGCTTACTTTTAACTTCTCTTCTTTGCACGAAGTAAAAGCGGTAATAAAAATAAATAAAAAGATAATTGCGAAGACGGTTTTTGATTTCATTTTCTTATTTTACAAATTGAAATAATTAAAACGCTAATTTAAACAAAATTTCACGGCTATGAGTTCAAAAATTCTGGAACGGAAAATAATCGAGTTGGACGAACGACGAAAAAAAATGATTTCGAGCGGCTGGGGAAAAGAAGCCGTTGAAAATGTAACGGTTGAAAAAATCTTTTACGATTCGGACGGCGTGAAAGTAAGCGGCTACATTGCTTATCCGAATGATTTCTCAAAAAAATTTCCGTCGATTATTTGGTGCCGGGGCGGACTGGGCGAACTCGGCGTAATAGACGAATTTAACGCGCAAGGAATTTTAGGAACAATCGCCGCGTGGGGTTATGCCGTTTTTGCCACGCAATATCGCGGTAACGACGGCGGCGAAGGCAACGACGAATTCGGCGGAAGAGATTTGGACGATGTACTGAATTTAATTCCGCTTGCGGAAGAAATTCCAAACGCCGACGTAAACAATTGGGGAATCGAAGGTTGGAGCCGCGGCGGAATGATGACTTATCTGACATTAATGAAAACAAATTTTTTCAAGGCGGCGGTTTCAATCGGCGGCGTAGCGGATTTGCGATGCGACAAAAAAAGAAGTAAATTCGTTACAAAATTGGTGGAAAGAAATTACGGCAAAATAACAGATGAATATTATCGCGAGTTGTGCCAGTCGCGTTCGGTAATTAACAAAGCGGAAAAGATAAGCGCGGAAACGCCGCTGATGTTAATTCACGGAACAAGCGACGACAGAGTTCCGGTTGATGATTCAATAGAACTTGCGCGGCGCTTGCTTAAATACAAATCGAACGTGCGGTTGGTTCTGCTTGAAAACGGAACGCACTTTTTGAAAAATCACAAAAAAGAAATAAATTGGCTTCGAAAAAATTGGTTTGATAAATATTTGAAAGGAGAGAATAATGGCGCGTAAAAAACAATATTGGCTGATGAAAAGCGAACCTGACGAATATTCCATTGACGATTTGGAAAAGGACGGAACGGCGCATTGGGACGGCGTTAGAAATTACCAAGCGCGTAATTTTATGCGCGATCAAATGAAAATTGGCGACAAAGTAATTTTTTACCACAGCAACGCAAAGCCTTCCGGCGCGGCAGGAATTGCGGAAGTCGCTTCGGAAGCTTATCCGGACTTTACCGCGTTCGACCCGAACGATAAACATTTTGACCCGAAAAGTAAAAAGGATAAACCGACTTGGTATATGGTGGATGTAAAGTTTGTAAAGAAATTCGACAGATTTGTGCCGCTTTCGGAGATTAAAGAAAATCCGAAATTGCAAAATATGAAATTGGTTCAACGCGGAAACCGGCTTTCGGTTATGCCGATTACGAAAGAAGAATTCGACGAAATTGTAAAAATGGGAAAAGCGAAAAAGTAAGATTTTGGTTAACCATCCCGATTAATAACCGTAGGGACAACTCGCGAGTTGTCCCTACAGAACAATAAAATTTAGTTCTCTATTTCGGTTTTTTATTAGGCAGCGTAATTGTAACTGTTGTTCCCTTTCCTTCGTCGGATTCGAGGTGGAGGGAACCGCCCAATAATTTGGTTGCTTTATTCACAAAAGTTAATCCCAAACCTGCGCCTTCGAATTTTCTCTTGTAGCCTTCAAGGTCGTCTTGCATAAACGGCTTAACAACTTCGTTCAACATTTCTTTTGAAATGCCGTGTCCGGTATCGGTTATTTCAAATCTTATCGATTCATGTAAAGGATAACTACGGATAACAATTACGCCGTTTTCGACGTTGTATTTTATGGCGTTATCCAAAATTTCGCCGAAAATTTTTTCGAAGACAGTAACGTCCGTTTCGATTTCGTTCGCGGTTTTATCGAAATCAAAGTAAAGTTTGATTTTTTTGTTTGTAAGTTGCTCGGATAACTGGTTTCTTAAATTCTCGAAAATGTTGGAAATTTTTTCTTTTGAATAATTTAATTCGAACTCACCCGAATCAATTCTTGAAATATCGATAACGTTTTCAAATAGCTTGACAAGTCTTTTTGCGCCGTCTTTCAAATATGTGGAAAGTTCAAGTAAGTTTTCATCTCCGAGTTCGCGGAGTTCGTAATCAAGCAAATCGGCGTAACCGATTACCGCATTTAGCGGAGTTCTAATCTCGTGCGACATATTTGCCAGAAATGCGGATTTGAGCTTGTTCAGACGCATTTCTTTTTCGTATGCTTTTTGTAAACGCTTTTCGTTTTCCAATTGTTGAGTAATATCGAAAAATGAGACGACGAATATTCTGGCAGGTTGCAGTATGCATTCGAAAGATGAAATCTTACAAATGAAATCTTTGCCGGAAAATTCGTCAGATATTTTTATTTTTAACATTGAACGGTCTTCGGAAACAATTCTATCAAAAGCGGTTAAAACCGTATCAACAAGCTTTTCATTAGGGAAGCTCGAAAATTCTTTTTCAGTAACTTCATCTTGCTTTACGCCGAAAATTTCGAAAAATATTTCGTTGGCGTTTTCGAATATAAAATTATTTTTTTCTTCTCGTACTATCATCAACGGTTCGGAAATTGTGTTTAAAATCATCCGTTGACGTTTTTCGTTTTGCTCTATTGTCCGCAAGCGAAGTATATGGTCGTTTATGTCGTTTGCGGCGAGGACAAATCCGCTTACATGATTGTGCGGTCGTGCAATTGGGCGTAAAACAAGCTCGTAAAAAACAGAGGAACTTGTTGTTCTGTCTTCAAAGGCGACAACTTCTTTCCATTCGGATTGTTTTTTTATCGCTTCCTCAAATGAGTTGGTTGCTTTTTCCGAAAGATACGGCTTAATGAACGTGATAATTTTTTTACCGTAAATCTCTTGAATTTTTTTGCCAAGAATTTTTTCGAACGTGTCCGTCGAATAAGTAATCTCGCCTTTTTCATTTAACGTCATTACCGGCAAAAATCCGTATTCAAGAGCGTAGTGCAGATTGTTAATCTTTTCTTCGATTTTTTTGCGTTCCGTTAAGGAGGAAAAAGAAACTACAAAGAAATTTTTATCGTCTATAATTACGCGCTCAATTTCCGTAAAATAGCCTTCGCGATTTTTTGTCTCATACAAATCGAAATGAAAACTGGAAAAGCGCTTATCGATTATATTGTTCAATATTATTTCAATTTCCGGCTCGGTGGGGAGAGCTGATAAATTATCGCCTTCTCT
>WGAL01000049.1 GCA_015494845.1 Melioribacteraceae bacterium | reverse complement strand
GTTGTCCGAAAGGTCATTTTAAATGTATGAAAGAAATTAAGCCGAAATACTTATTCGAAGAGTTTAAGGAATTCCGAAAAAAATATGTTTAAGTTTTATTTGACGATATACGAATATTTACTGCTTCCGGTTTTCGCTCTGTTGATGAAAATTCTCGCGCTCTTTAACGACAAAGCGAAAAAAGGAATTGAGGGAAGAAAGCGGATGTTCGAGAATTTGATTATTGATGTTCAAGATTTAGATAAACGGAAGCGGTTGATTTGGTTTCATTCGTCGTCGCTTGGCGAGTTTGAGCAAGCAAAACCGATAATCGAGCATTTGCATTCGTTGGGAATTTACAACATTTTGATTACTTTCTTTTCGCCTTCCGGATACGAAAACTCGAAAAATTACGCATACGCCGATATCATCACTTATTTGCCTTACGACAAAGGAAATTTAATTCGCCGCTTCTTTTCCTTTGTTAATCCTTCGCTCGTCGTTTTTATGCGCTACGACATTTGGCCGAACTTGCTGTTCGAACTCAACAAGCGACAAATTCCCACGTTCGTAGCCGATGCCACCTTGCGCGAATCGGTTTTGACTTCTTCGTTTATTACCAAATCGTTTTACAAAAATCTTTATAATTCAATTACGCGCATTTTAACCGTTTCCGAAAAAGACAAAGAGCGGTTTCTTTCTCTCGGCATTGAGCCGGACAAAGTGGACGTAGCCGGCGACACGCGTTTTGACAGAGTTTACGGCAAAAGCCAAGAAGCGAGCAAAAAAAATCTTTTGGATAAAAATCAGTTCGGAAACAAGCCGGTTTTCATAATGGGAAGTTCTTGGGAAGCCGACGAAAACGTTGTTTTTCCCGCGATAAAAAAATTATTCGATCACGGTTTTGATTTTATTACGATTGTCGTTCCGCACGAACCGACGCAATCGCACATCGAAGGCGTCGAGAAATTTTTCGCCGGCGCGTATTCAACGATACGCTTTTCCGGGATGCGTAATTACAATAATCAAAAAATAATTATCGTCGATTCAATCGGGATTTTGCTTTCGCTTTATTATTATTCGGATATCGCGTACGTTGGCGGAAGTTTTAAGCAAATTCACAACGTGCTTGAACCGGCGGTTTTCGGCGTGCCGGTTCTTTTCGGGCCTAAAATAGATACGAGTCGCGAAGCAAAAGAATTGGTGAAACTCGGAGGCGGAATAATCGTAAACGACAAAAAAGAGGTTTACCGGAAACTTCGCCAGCTTTTGATTGACGAAAAGGAACGTAAACGCTTGGGCGAGATTTCCGCAAATTATGTGAAAGCAAACATCGGCGCAACCGACAAAATAATATTGGAATTGCATAAATTTATTTGACTTCACCACAATGTTTTTATTGCGAGAAATATTGAACTTTGAACCCTACCCCGACAACGCTTACGCGTTGTCACCCCTTCCACGGAAGGGGAAAATAATTCTACGAAACAAATTCCCCTCTTTTAAGAGGGGTGGATTCCGACTGATCCCGACTTGTCGGGAGAAGTCGGAAGACGGGGTGTTGATAAAACCACAAGCATTATTCAACAATCAATTCAAACCAAAATTTAAATCATGCACAGCGGCGTAAAACTTGAATTAATTGACGAATTGCGCGAGCAAGGAATTACCGACGAACGCGTGTTGAATGCAATGCTTAAAGTTCCGCGCGAGGAATTTATGCCGGAATCTGTCCGTTCGCACGCATACGAAAACGTCGCTTTGCCAATCGGCTTCGGACAAACAATTTCCCAACCTTATACGGTGGCGTTTATGACGCAAGCGCTGAACGTTCAACCTGGTGATAAAATCCTCGAAATCGGAACCGGCTCCGGCTATCAAGCCGCCGTACTTGCCGAACTCGGCGGCGAAGTTTACACGATTGAACGCTCGCTTGATTTGTATAATCGCACGTTTAAGTTGTTGGATAAATTCGATTACAAAATAAGAATGAAATACGGCGACGGAACTCTCGGCTGGAAAGATGAATCGCCGTTCGATAAAATTATCGTTACCGCAGGAAGTCCGAAAATTCCGAGAACATTAGTTGAGCAATTAAAAACCGGCGGAAGAATGGTTATTCCGGTAGGCGATAAATCTGGACAAAAAATGATTGTAATTGACAAAACCGAAGAAGGCGAAAAGATTTACGAATATTCAGGATTTCGATTTGTTCCGTTAATAGGTCGCGAAGGATGGAACGAAGAGTAATCGTAATAGTAGGCCCGACCGCATCCGGGAAAACCGCATTTGGCATTGAAGTGGCGGAAAAATTACAAAGCGAAATAATTTCGGCGGATAGCCGGCAATTTTATAAAATGCTGGACATTGGAACCGCAAAACCGAGCAAGGAAGAACTCTCGCGCGTGAAGCATCATTTCATTGATTCGCACGAAATAAACGACGTTTACAACGTAAGCGATTTTGAAAAAGACGCGCTTACGGTAATCGAAAAATTGCAGAGCGAAAATAAAATCCCGGTTGTTGTCGGCGGTTCAGGTTTATACATAAAAGCGATTGTGGACGGAATAATGGACGTCGTTTCAACCGACGAAAGTTACCGCGCAGAACTTACAGCTTTGAGAGAAGAAAAAGGAAACGAATATTTGCACGGATTGCTCGCCAAAGTCGATCCGGTAAGCGCGGCGAGGATGCTTCCGCAAAATTGGAAACGCATAATGCGCGCGCTGGAAGTTTACAAACTGAGCGGAAAACCGATTTGGCAACTGCAAGCGGAATACAAACGCGAAGACGATTTCCGTTTTTTTCAATTCGGATTAAATTGGGAACGCGCAAAACTTTACGAGAGAATCGAAAAGAGAGTCGATGAAATGATAAAAAACGGCTTGGTCGATGAAGTAAGAAGAATTAAAGGACTCGGCTATTCGGTAAAAAAACACAACGCGCTGAACACGGTCGGTTACAAGGAAATTTTCGCTTATCTCGACGGCGAAATCACTTTGGAACGCGCGATTGAATTGATTAAAAGAAACACTCGCCGCTACGCCAAACGTCAATTAACTTGGTTCAGAAAAGACGAAAGAATTACTTGGCTCGATGTTGATGAAAATACTGACTTTGGAATCTTATCGGAAAAAATAATAACGGAAATAGAAAAATGATAGTTGGAATCGGAACGGATATTGTTGAAATAGAAAGAATAAAAAAAAGCGTGGATGATTACGGCGAAAAATTTCTGAATAAAATTTTTACGGAAACCGAGATTGAATATTCGCTTGGTAAAAAGAATACTTTCCAGCATCTTGCCGCGAGATTTGCCGCGAAAGAGGCGGTTGTAAAAGCGTTGGCAAAGTGTTGCGATAACGGTTTTAATTGGAAAGATATTGAAATTTACAACGATAGCAACGGCGCGCCGCAAGTTCGTTTGTCCGGGAAGTTTGCCGATTACATTTCGGACGGAAAGAAAATAGAAGTGAGCTTAAGCCATTCCGAAGAATACGCGGTTGCGTTTGCCGTTTTGTTTTATGCAAAAGTTTAGATAATTAGCAACCTATCAAATAGAACGAAACCACAAAGAACACAAAGGATGCACAAAGCACACAGTGACCTTTGTGCCTTCTTTGTGACCGCCAACGGCAGACTGTGGTTAAGTTTTATTAATAAATCTCATCTCAAAATGTATTTCGCAGGCGGGTCGTGGAGTTTTCCGTTTTTGAGTTTCGGGTAATTTTTTCTGTTAAAATAATTTAGGTCGCGCGTGAATCTGTCGGCAAACATTAAAAATCCTTGAAAGATATTTGTCTCTTTCGCCGCCTCAACGAAAAACCGCGAGCAACTCGGCGTGAACGGACAATTATCGCCGTCGTATTCGGAAATCAGAAATTTGTAGCCGTTTTTTAACAAAGACAAAAAGTTATTGTTCTGCTTTGGTGTTTCGGTTCTTACTGAAATTTGGTAAGATAATTCTTTCCCTTTCCAACGTTGGGTTTCGGTCTGCGCGAAAAGATTTATCGATAAAGCGACAAATAAAATAATCGCCGATTTGGACATCTTTCCCAATTTTTTTAACCGAAATTCAAATTTACAAGTTCGAATAAGCGGGCGAAGTTCTCGAAAGTTTCGGAGGAGTATTTTCTTTTGGAAATTCCTTTTTTCAGAATCGCGTTTACGAATTCGAATTTTGTAATCTCTACGTTTAATTCGCGTTTAACGAAATCGGCGTAAGGGATTGTTAGTTCGTCCTCGTTTAAAATTCCGTTAAGCGAAGGATGAATCGGATAAAGTATTTTAAGAAAATCTTCTTTCGCGAACAAATCGATCAATTGCGAGTTTTTGATTTCGGTGATATCCGAGTAAAACAATAGTTTGTTTAATTTTTTCTCAACGTCGGAAATATCTTCGCGCAAAGCGTCGTCCTCAAAAAGCAACGTCAAATCAATATTGTAACCGCTCATTAATGTTACGAATTTCATCACGTTCGAAAATCCGCCGAGCGGCGTAATTGCAACGGTTTCGCGCAAGCCGGAGTTTTGGCTGGATGAAAGATAATCGGAAAAAACTTGCAGAAGCATAAATTCGTGTGTTGTTTCGACTATGAGATTTCTTTTTTTCAAAAGAAGATTATCCGCAATTTCATAGCCGATTGAAACTTGAATCGGAAGCAACGTTTCGTAATCGGTTTCATTTTCAGGTTCGGAAATTCTCGAACCTTCTTCAAAATCCGAAATCGTTCTTATCTTCGATAAAATTTCCCTTCTGAGCATAAACGGCGAGTGCGTGGTGAAAATCAATTGATAATCTTCGGATAAATCGATTAGAAAATTAAGCAAATCCTTTTGCGCGACCGCGTGCAAGTTTAATCCTGGTTCGTCCAATAATAAAATGTAAGCGGAATTGTTTTTCTTTTCAATTTGGCTGAACCAAACAATAAACGAAAAGAACCAGTTAAAACCCTTGCTACGTTTATGCAACGGCAACGATACGCGGTTGAATTTATCGCGGATACGAATGTTTAAATAGCGGTATTCGTGCTGTTGAATGTTTTTGAAAAATCTGCCCGATTCTTCCTCGTAACGCTCGACTTCAATTTCGAATTCGAGCTCAAGATTTTTATTTGTTGACCAATACTTGTAAATTTTTTCGGTTATGATGTTCGCGGTGTTTTCAAGTTCGGCAATGAAGCGTTCGAAGTCGCTTGCCGCGAGAAGTTCGGAAATATTGATTTTAGCAAGTTTAAATAAAGCGCGCGCTGTTTTTAGCGACTCGTCTTCGTCTTCGTTCCGTTCAAGCAAATCGTTTAATTTAATTCGGGAAGGAAGCGAGTAATATTCGTCGAAATACCAAAATTTGGGAATGTTCGGCTTAAACAATTTTTTTGCGATGTAGCCTTTCAGCGGGTCGTTCCAATCGTACGCTTCCGCCAACACGTAATTATAAACTTCGGTAAGATATTTTATTGCCTTCGGATTTTCCAATATAGCAATGTTATCAGGAATCTCAACAAACGCGTTTGTTGCTTCAATATATCTCTCGAAGCTTTCATCTTCCTCGAAATTCGATAAAAGATGACTGAGATAATTTTTAATGTTTATTTCGAAATCGCGCCAAACTTGCCAGTTATTGTATTTTGCGCCGTAGTAAAAAAAGGGCTCGACGAGAGTGTCTTTTCCGATTTCCTCTTCAATTTCGGAAAGCAAATTTCCGGTAACTTCGAATTTGCAGAGAACGACTTCGATTTCGTCGATTTTCCCTTCGTATTCTTTTAATTGATTGCGCGGGAAATCGGTTATGGGATTGAACGCGAAATTCGGATCTTCGTCAAAATAATTCAGTTTGGCAAGCGCTTCGAGAAATGCGGTTTTGCCGGATTCGTTAAGTCCGACAAGAGAAGTTAAATCATCTTCGATTTTTACGACTTGTTTTTCCGTAAAAACCTTGTATTTGTTAATTGTAACTTCTTTTAATTTTATCATAAAGCGAAAAAAATATTTCAAAAAACTAATTTAGAATTTTTAAAGCGAACGAGCAAAAAATATTTCGAACCGTTAATGCCAAACGAATTAAATTCTTAAATAAAAAAGGAAAACCACGAATGACGGAATTAAAATCATCCGTGGTTTCCGGGTCAAGGGGAATTTTTTGTTAATTCTTTTATTTAAAATACGAATTTTTCTATTACGCTTGCAACTGTTCTTGTTGTTTTTCTTTTTCTATTTCTTCGGCTAACATTTTATTAATTGATGCCGCAGCTTTGCGTCCTTCGCCCATTGCAAGGATAACCGTTGCCGCACCGAGCACTATATCGCCGCCGGCGTAAACTCTGTCCATCGATGTTTTCAGATTTTCATCGACAATAATATTTCCCCATTTGTTTACTTCCAGTTCCGGCGTCGTTTGGCTTATCAACGGATTGCTTCCGTTTCCGATTGCTACAATTACGGTATCCACTTCAAGTTCAAATTCGCTTCCTTCAATCGGAACCGGTCTGCGGCGTCCGGATTCGTCCGGTTCGCCCAATTCGTAATGCAAACATTCGAGCGCGCGCACTCTGCCGTTTTCGTCGCCCAACATCCGTTTCGCGTTCTGCAAAAACAAAAATTCGATTCCTTCTTCCATTGCGTGTTCCACTTCTTCTTTACGCGCCGGCATTTCTTTACGCGTGCGACGATAAACCACATAAACTTTTTCCGCGCCGAGCCGCAACGCCATACGCGCGGCGTCCATCGCGACGTTTCCTCCGCCGATAACCGCGACATTTTTGGAAGGATAAATCGGCGTTACCGCTCCGTCTTTATCGAACGCGCGCATCAAATTTGCCCTTGTTAAATATTCGTTTGCCGAAAAAACGCCGACAAGATTTTCGCCTTCTATTCCCATAAACAAAGGCAATCCCGCGCCTGTGCCGACAAACGCCGCGTCGTAGCCGTCTTTTTCTAAAAGTTCGGTGAGCGTTCGCGTTTTGCCTACTACAAAATTAGTTTTTATTTCAACACCCATCTTAATCAGAGATTCAATTTCCTCGTCCACAATATCGTTTGGCAAACGGAACTCCGGAATTCCGTAGCGCATTACGCCGCCGAGTTTGTGGAACGCTTCGAAAATAGTAACGTGATGTCCTTCGCGTCTTACGTCAGCAGCAACCACCAAACCGGCCGGCCCGCTTCCGATTACCGCGACTTTCTTGCCGGTATCCGGCTTTACTTCCGGAATTTCAACTTTGCCTTGCGCGCGTTCCCAATCGGCTACAAAGCGTTCCAAGCGTCCGATAGCGACGGATTTGTCGATATCTTTGTGAACTTTTCCAACGGAGCAATTTAATTGGCATTGTTGTTCTTGCGGACAAACCCTTCCGCAAATCGAAGGCAACAAACTCGTCTCTTTAATTACGTTTACAGCAGATTGAAAATCGCCTTTTGCAGTGTAATCGATAAACAGCGGAATGTTAATATTAACAGGACAATCCGCTACGCAAGGTTGCGTCGGACACTGAATACAGCGCATTGCCTCAACCATTGCTTCCTTTTCCGTGTAGCCGATAGCAACCTCCTCAAGCGAGCAAGCGCGTTCTTTCGGCTCGCGCGAAGGCATTTCAATCAACGGAATGGAAAGTCTTTCCTTTACTTTAAGTTTGTTTCCGCTGTCTTTAAATAATTGAAAATATTTTTCGGCTTCCTGTTCGATTTTTTGCGGTTCGATGTAACTCATAACGCGTTTTCCTGTTCTTTAATTTTTTTCTCGGCAAGTTGATCCAAAAAGCATTTGTATTTGTGTTGTTCAATTTCCTTGAATGCATTCAAGCGCGCCATCATATTGTCGAAATCAACCAAATGTCCGTCGAACTCTGGCCCGTCCACGCAGACGAATTTCACTTCGTTTCCGACGTTCACTCTGCATCCGCCGCACATTCCGGTTCCATCAACCATAATCGTATTCAGCGAAACTTGCGTGAAAATTCCGTAAGGACGCGTAGTTTCGGCGCAGAATTTCATCATAATCGGCGGGCCGATTGCGATTACCATATCCGGCTTCGGGTTGCGTTCGGAAACTTCTTTCAGCGGTTCGGTAACAAGCGCTTTGCGTCCGTAACTTCCGTCGTCGGTAACAATTATTAGTTCGTCGGCGATTTTCCGCATTTCGTCTTCCATAATCAGCAAGTCTTTTGTTCGCGCGCCCATAATTATAATTACGTGATTTCCTGCTTCCTTCAGCGCTTGCGCAATCGGGTGCAGCGGCGCTACGCCGATACCGCCGCCTACGCAAACAACAGTTCCGTATTTTTCGATGTGAGTCGGTTTCCCGAGAGGTCCAACAAGAACCGGAATATCGTCGCCTTCGTTCATTAAAGAAAGCTGGTGCGTGGTTAGTCCAACGACTTGAAAAATTATAGTAATCGAATCTTCCTCTTTATCGGCGTCGGCGATTGTAAGCGGAATTCTTTCGCCGTATTCCTCGTCGATTTGCAAAATAATAAATTGTCCGGCTTTTCTTTCTTCCGCTATCAGTGGCGCTTCCAAACGCATCAGGAAAACATTTTCGGAGAGCTGTTTTTTATGAAGAATTTTACTCATCGCTTTTTCCTTTTAAATAAGATTTATGTATCTGAAATATAAAAATTTAAAGAGATAATTTAAAGGAGATTTTTGGGGGGATTGGGTTTCGATTATAGAAAAAAGTTTTGAATGTATTTGATATTTTTTGTTTTATTGCTGATTAAAGAACTAACTTACAC
>WGAL01000048.1 GCA_015494845.1 Melioribacteraceae bacterium | reverse complement strand
GCGGTTCTCATAAACAAACAATTTTAATTGATTGGTAAAATTAAATAAATGTTTTTCTTAGACAAAAAAAAGAAACTTGCTGGGAAAAGTTGAATGTATTTAATCATAAAAAATCATAATAAAATCAGACAAATCAGTGTCCTATTGTTATCCATAACACCTGGCGAAAAAAACGCTAAAAATTAATCAAGATATAATTAAATTTGTATTTATTTTAAATTGAATAATGATATGGCGTATTTTTCCGATTTTACAAAAACAATCTGTCTTCTGGTAATTATAAATATCCTAATTGCCACGGCTTGGGCAATAAAAAGATTTTTCACTTTTTTACCCAATTCCGTTTCCAGAAAATTTCTACACGTTACCGCCATAACCGTCGCCGCTTTAAGTTATATTTTAATTACGAATGAAATTTACATTATTGCAATTGGCTTGCTGATTTTAGTCGGCAATTACGCAATGGTGAAATTTAAATTGTTTGAAGAAAAGGATTCTGACGATACGAACTACGGCATTTTTCTCGTACCGGTTTCGTATTTGTTTTTACTATTCGCTTTTCCTAAGCAACGCGAAATCGCTATGATGGGAATGCTCGTAATGGCTTTTGCCGACGGACTTGCCGCGTTAATAGGCGAAAATTTCCCTTACAAACCTTATAAACTCGGCAAAAGCTCCAAATCAATTGGCGGCTCTTTAACGTTTTTTATTGTCTCTTTCGCCGTTTTTTATTTTGCGCTTGCTTTTGTTCCCATTGATAACGCGGAAGTTTATTCTTTTACCGATTCCGAAATCTTCGTTTATGCAGTTTATTTCGCTCTGTTTTTAACTCTGGTGGAAGCACTTTCGTTTAAGGGATTGGATAATCTTTTGGTTCCTGTAATTTCATCTTATTTATTATATGTTTTTTTGGTTCTGAATTTTGCTCCCCAAATAATTCAACTGCTTGTTGCAATTTTCTTCGTCGCTCTTGTAATTTGGGCTTCGGCAAAATTTGAATTTTTAACAAAAGACGGAGCGGTTGCGGCGGCAATTATAGGTTTGTTTATTTTCGGATTGGGCAGTTGGAAATGGTCTGTTCCGTTACTGACCTTTTTCTTTTTATCCAGTTTTCTTTCGAAATTACAAAAAAACAAAAGCGAATATTTTGAAAAAGGCGAGAAGCGCGACGCCGCGCAAGTTTTCGCGAACGGATTAATTCCTTTGCTTGTTTTCGCTCTGTCCTTTATTATTCCCGGCCGGGAGGGCGTTTTTTATTTTATTTATCTTACGGCTCTCGGTGCGGCGGCGGCTGATACTTGGGCTACGGAAATAGGAAATCTTAAAATAAGAAAAACTTTTTCGGTTGTCGGATTTTACGCGGTTGAACAAGGGATTTCCGGCGGCGTTAGTCTTGTCGGTACGTTCGGAGGTTTTCTCGGCGCGCTTTCGGTAATTCTTTCCGGCTATTTTTGGATTTCATCAGACAATTGCTGTTTGTTGGCGTTGTCGCTTGCCTCCGCTTTTTCAGGAATGGTGTTCGATAGTTTTCTTGGCGCGCTTTGGCAACGTAAAAACATCTGCACGGTTTGCGGAAAAATTACCGAGCGTAAAATTCACTGCGATAAACCGACGGAATATCACAAAGGAATAAAGTGGCTGAATAACGACGCCGTTAATTTGATTTCCATTGCGATTTCTTCGTTGCTTTATTTTGTTATTTATTATGCGGTAGTTGTATGAAACGGAAATTTGTCTTTTTGATTTTAACGTTTATTATAACTTGCAATAATTTCTCGCAAGAAAAAAAAGAACCGTTTGCGCAGGCGTTGGAGTTTTATAATCAGCATTATTACGCCGAAGCGATTGCGTTGCTCGATAAAATCGAAGAAAGCGAACTCGAAAACGCAGAGTCATACGCGAAGGTCTTGTATTACAAAGGCGAATCGTATTTGAAACTGAACGACAACGAGCAAGCAGTTTTTTATTTGGAAAAATTTCTGCACAATGCAAAATTTTCCTCATTTAGACAATCCGCTTATTACGACTTAGGAAAACTTTACTTCGAGCGCGAAGAATACGATTTGGCTCTTTATAATTTCCGCCGCATTATTAAAGAATATCCGTACGACAAACTTTACGGCTCGGCTCTCTTTTGGGCTGGACAATCCGCCGCAAAACTCCATATGTTCGAAGACGCCGAAGAATTTTACGGCGAAGCGATTTCGATGAGTTTCACGAATAAATATTACGTGGAATCGATTTTCTCGCTTGCGGAACTTTACGAAGAACACAAAGATTACGACGACGCAATTTCTTATTACGACGAACTGCTATCGTATCACTCCGATTCAAAACTCGCGCCGTACGCTCAACTGAGAATCGGGAAATGTTATTTTAAACTCGGGGAATACGACAACGCCGTTTTGGAACTGACCGAGCCGCCAATAAAAAAGCTTCCTCCGAAGTTACAACTCGAAGCGCAATACTACATCGCAAATTCGTATTTCCGGATGAAAGAATACGACAAAGCGCTTAAAATTTACGACAATCTTTTAAAGACTTTCCCTGACGAAAAAGAAGCGAACGAG
>WGAL01000047.1 GCA_015494845.1 Melioribacteraceae bacterium | reverse complement strand
ATAACGGCAACAACTTGGATTTCCAAGCGGGCGGACTTTACACATACTCGATTATTCAAGGAAATTATGTCGGACAAGATACGGCTACTACAAATCTCGACAACGCCGACCCGCTTTTCCGAGATGCGGCAAACGGAGATTATCATTTGCAGAGTTCGGCTTGCGGTTACAACTCCGACTCTCCCGCGATTGACGCCGGACATCCCGCAATTAACGACTTGGTGCTTGATTGCGCAACTGCGGGACTCGGAACGCTTGCCTCCGATATGGGAGCATACGGCGGCGCCGATAACTGGTGGGACAGAACAAGCTCAAATCCGCCGTGTTATTTCTCCGGCGAAGTCAGCGGCGTTTGGGATTGCGATACAATTCACGTAAGCGGCGATATTTTAGTTCCTCAAGATGAAACACTTGAAATTACCGACAATGTTAAAAAAGTTATTTTTACCGGAGCTTACCAAATTAAAGTGGAAGGAACTCTGCTTGCGCACGGACCGGAAAACGGCTTCAACGGTTTGAACGGCGATTATATTTTATTTACTGGAAATGGCTGGCACGGAATATATTTTAGCAATCTTAACGGAACCGGACAACAAGCGTCGGTTATTGAAAACTGCCGTTTCGACAACGCTGATAAAATGGATATGACATATCAAGGAGGCGGCGCAATTGCAATTTACAATTCGGACAGCGTAATTGTTAAGCATACCGTTTTTTACCATGATAAAGCAAAGTACGGCGGAGCAATCTATATTGAAAACTCAAACGCCGTAATTGAAGATTGCTATTTTGAGAACAACGGATATTCCGGTTCATCGATAAAAACTGAAGCCGGAGGCGCGCTTTTCATGAAAGATTCCAATCCGTTTTTGCGCAAACTGCAATTGATTGAAAATAAATCAACAACCGGCGGCGGCGCGATTGAGTTTGTGAATTCCTCTCCAACGCTTTCCAATATTCTTGCTGTTAAAAATTTAACGGAAGGTTTCGGCGGAGCGTTCCGTTTAGCGGATGGCGCATCGCCTAAATTTGTTAACGCTACGGTTTCCGACAACAGCGCAAGCCACGGCGGCGCATTTTATTTGAGCACCAGCTCAACTCCCGAAATTATTAACAGTATTTTTTACGGAGATACAAAACCCGAATTTTATCTCAGCGGCGGAACGCCAACAATAACTTATTCTCTTGTTGATTCAGCCTCGACTGAAAGTTGGTTCGGAACCGGCTGTTTGGACGAAAATCCACAATTCAAAATGACAATAGGCAACTACTACTATTTGTCCACAATGGCTTGCGGCGACGGAGTAAATTCTCCGGCTATCGACGCCGGACATCCGGATTCGCTCGATGCGGTAATTGATTGTCATCAAGGTCTAGGAACGGTTCACGCGGACATGGGATATTACGGCGGGAGATATTCGGTTGTTCCAGTTGGCGTTGAAGATGAAGCAAATGAAAATCTCCCCACAAAATTTGAATTATCTCAAAATTACCCAAATCCGTTTAATCCTACAACGACAATAAATTATTCAATACCAACGGTTACGGTTGAGACGCAAGATTTTGCGTCTCTACAAACGGTAACATTAAAAATTTACGACATCCTCGGACGCGAAATCGCAACATTGGTAAACCAAAAACAAACTCCCGGCAATTATTCCGTTCAGTTCAACGCAAGCAAATTAAGCTCGGGGATTTATTTCTACACATTACGCGCGGGCGATTTTACGGCAACGAAGAAAATGATTTTGATGAAGTAACGCTAAATTAAAACGTTCCTTAAAATTAAACCCGACAGCCAAATATTGCGTTTGTCGGGTTGTTTTTTGTCTTGATGTAATATATTTTTATTTTCCACAATGTAGTTTGATAATTATTTCAATCTCCTAATATTAACACGGTTGTTTTTTACTTGGCTTTTTAGTTCAGGGAACTATTGCAGTGAATCTCATAAATTATTAGCCGGAGAATAATTGAAAACCAAATTTACATTAATTGATTTTGTCTTAAGAGAATGGCTGGTTATCGCTTCCGGCGTCGGATTTGTCGTAACCTCATTATTTATATGGCAATTCCCACATTATACATTAAATGAAATTAAGGTTTTGTTCATTTTATTTGTTCTATTTGTCGTTGTAAACGGTTTGCAAAAAAGCGGACTTCTATTAAAACTTACTCGAACAATCGATAAGGGAAAAGCAATTCCGCTAAAACTTGTTTTGGCAACTTTCTTTTTATCTATGTTAGTAACAAACGATATCGCGCTGATTGTCATCGTTCCGCTCACACTATCTCTTAACATTAATCGAAAAGACATTCTCGTTATTTTGGAAGCTTTATCTGCAAACTCCGGTTCGGCGTTGACTCCGCTTGGCAATCCGCAAAATATTTTTATTTATTGGTTCTACAATGTTTCGCTTGAAGTGTTTATTAAAACAATCGCTCCGTTTTCATTATTTTTTCTCGTTCTGCTGGTTGTATTTTCTATTTTTATTAAAATCAAAAATAATTCGAAAGAATCTAAAAATGTCGGAATGAGCAAAAATGCATACGTTTATGTAGCGTTATTTATTTTTGTGCTTTTAGCGGTTTTTCGCATTTTGCCTGTTCTTGTTGGAATTGTCGTTCTTCTTTTTGCTCTTTTTTTCGATAGAAAAGCATTGCGAATCGATTACACACTTCTGTTAAGTTTCTTTTTCTTCTTCGGTATTGCAGATAATCTTAAAACAATATTAACTTCCGAAATAACCCATTCCGGACATATTTTTTTGTTTTCGGCTTTGGCAAGTCAAATTATGAGCAATATGCCGGCAACGCTTTTGTTTGCAAAATTTACTTCGAACTGGGAAGCTTTACTATGGGGCTCAAACGCCGGCGGTTTCGGGAGTTTATTTGGTTCGTTGGCAAATCTGATAGCATACAAATTTTACGTTACGCATAAAAGCTCACAAGACGTAACGGCATTTACCGTAAAATTTCTTGTGATTGGTTACGTTGCGTTGTTTCTTTCAATGGGATTATATTTTTTATTGAAAAACATAAACGGTTTACTGTAATTGTTTAGTGAGATGAACAGAGTTTATGTTAGCAAATTCGCTTAATACCAGTAGGGAAATTAGTTATTCGATTATTAAATAAAGGAATGAAAAATGGATAAACCTTCTCTTTCCGATTATTTTTTACCGGTCTTGAAAGCATTTTCGGAGAAAAAGGAATTGACGCGGGCGGAAATAGTTGATTTTATAACCTCGAACTACGATTTGATTCAAAACGACTCGCCAAAACGTTCGTTTATATTAATTAACGCTTGTATCGGTTATTTTCTTAAATCCAATGTTTTAACGCTTGTAAAGGAAAAAGTTTACGGAATAACCGACGAGGGAATTAAACTTTTAAACGAAAATGTTGAGAAAATCGACGTTAAATTTTTAAGAAACAGATATCCGGAATTCGACAAGTTTATTTCCGGAAGGTATTCGGAGAAAAAAGAGAAATCCCAAAATTGCGACGAAACGGCAATCGACGATAGACTTCCTGAAGAAATAATTGACGAAGCATACAAAACTTATAAAAGTGAACTCGCGTTGGAATTATTGGAAAAAATAAAAAATTCTTCGTGGCAATTTTTTGAAATTTTAGTAAGAGACCTTCTCGTTGCAATGGGATACGGCGACCCTTATGACGACGCCAGAATAATAAGCGGCTCTGGCGACGGGGGAATAGACGGAATAATTAAAGGCGACGTTCTCGGATTGGAAATAATTTGCATTCAGGCAAAGAAATGGGAAGATAATGTCGGACGACCGGAAATACAAAAATTTGCCGGAAGTCTGGAAAGCCACAAGGCAAAGAAAGGCGTTTTTATCACAACCTCCGCTTTTACCAAAGAAGCCGAAGAATACGTAAAATCCATTGAGAAAAAAATTAGTTTGATAGACGGGAAAAAATTAGCGGAATTAATGATTGATTACGATATTGGCGTCGGAACCGAAAAAACAATTACTTTGAAAAAAATTGACACCGACTATTTTGACGGAAACTGAAAATTCCGGAAAGTAAATTATGCTTCATTTTAAACGTTCTATTCGTCTTGACGAATGAGTGAATATATGTAATAATTTATGCTTATTTTGGATTATACTTTTAATTCGCTTAATTTTCTATTATTTTTAAATAAAAGAGGTTGAGTCCTTTTAACTAAAAAGATTTTACGATTGACAAAATTTAAGTCTGTTTCTATGCGAACAAAAATAATCATATCAATTCTTTTGCTTTTATTAAATTGTGCCTTACTTGCGCAAACTTCGTATCATTTGCCAAAAGTTTTATTCTTAACTACCGGCGATGGCGAAGGTCGCGGCACTGTGTCCGACGGCGTTGTTTTGGCTTTACAATCTTTCAACAAGGAAGGGATTTTTGTCCGTCTGGAAAATAAATCCGTACTGCTGCAACCGCAAATATTAAAACAATATCAAATCATTATTGCTCCGACGATTCGTTCGTATCACGATTTGCCAAAGCCGGAAGCATTGACTTTTTTGACTGATGCGGAAATACGCAATCTTTCGGAATGGGTTAAAAACGGAGGAACATTGGTTGCCGGAGAAAACATCGGGCGCAATACTTCGGATGGAAAAGACAGACTAATTGAAAAAGGAATATTGGATAAAACTAATTGGATATTAACCGAATGCTTTGGCGTGGAAATGAAAGAAATAAATACCGAGAAGTTCAATTTAAAAGCAGATAAGAAAGGCATTTGGAATGAAATAAATAAACCATTTATAAAAACACCTTGGCGATTAGTGCCTGTAAATATATCGGAAACGGCTAAAGTATATATGACGCAAACGGATGGCAATTTTTCTTATCCTGCTCTTGTGGTCAACAAATACGGAAAAGGTAATACCGTTTTACTTCCTACTTTCAGATTGTTGCATCCGCAAAACGACGGCGGACTTTCGACTGAAAATCAAATCAACCGCTTTTATCATTGGATAGTTGATTTGAGTATTGGCAAAAGAAAATATCCGATTTTCATAAGTCCTTGGAAAGACGCGCACAACACCGCTTACTGTCAAACTTTCGACGACGGCGGAACGCCTGAGCAATATAAAAGAATCATTAAATTTATTAACGACAATAAATTGCCTACCGTGTTTTTCGTAACGCCGCATATTAGAAAAGATGTTCAATTATGGTTGGAAGAAGAAAAATTAATTTCTTTGCAAGGACATTCATTCAATCATCCGGATTTTAGAAAATTGGATTACGGACAAACTTTGAATGAATTTCTATTAAACCGTGATTATTGGCATAAAAATTTTACCGGATTCCGTTTCCCTTATGTTTCCAATAGTTTTTGGGGAATGTATGTACTTAATAAATTAGGATTTAAATACGAAACTAGTATTGCCGCCAACCATTTTGAATTTATTCGTGGAAGCGTTGTTCCGTATAATATCCCGATTTTTAAGGATGATTTTTTTACATCGTTGGATTTGCTGGAAATATCTCAAATATATCATAGCGACTGGTATTTTTATCAAAACGTGTTGGATGAAGAAAGCAATTATAACGAAGCGCTGCAAAGGAAAGACGCCATTCGTTTTAAGGATTATTTATTTCGGTATTTCAATGAAGTGGTAAAACCCAATAATGGAGTAATGGTTTTCTTAGGACATCCGATGTATAGCGGAATAAGCGAAACTACGTTGCAACCGTTACAAGAATTTATCAATTACTTAAAAACCCAAAACGTTTGGATTACGTCGCTAAATTCAATAGCAATGCGTTGGAATAAATTAAAAAATTTGGAAATATCGGTAAATGAACAAAACAATTCTGTTACGCTAAATATTAAATGTGATTCTTTAATCGACGGATTGACTTTGAGATTACCTCAAAAACCGAAAGAGATCATTTCGAAAATTCCATACAATATCGTCAAGCGGAAAAAGAATTATTATTTGGTTTTTGACGCAAAAGGGAACAATAAGCTTACTTTGCGCTTTTAATATATTATTTAACAAACATTAAAAAAGATGAAGAAAATTTTATTTTTTGCGGTTATTAGTTTGTTGTCAAATAGTTTTTTTGCTCAAAATTTTTCCGCTAAAATTTGTACTTGGAAATATGATAAACTTGCGGCGGTTTCCATTACGTTTGACGACGCCTCATACACCCAATATGAATATGCTTTTCCGATTTTGTCGAAATATCATTTTAACGCTACATTCAGTTTGGTAGGCGAATGGACGAAAGAAGAACCGTCGTATTCAGCCGAACCTGGAATGTTTAAAATAAAAAAAATGGGCTGGCAACAACTTCGTGAATTGCATAAATCCGGAAATGAAATTGCTTCGCATGGTTACCGTCATCGGCGTTATAACAAACGTTTGCCCCTTGATACTTTAGCCGCTCAAATGAAAAAGAACAAAATTTTAATTAAAAATCATATTGGCGACGTTTGTTACACCATTCATTATCCTTACTCGTTTGCAACGGAAAAAACAGCAAAAGCGGCAAAAAAAGCAGGCTTTTGGTTTGGCAGAACCGGCGATAACAATTATAACAATTCCGAACCTGAAAACTTATTATTATTAAAATCTAAAGCTATTTTAAGCGATACT
>WGAL01000046.1 GCA_015494845.1 Melioribacteraceae bacterium | reverse complement strand
GCTCACCCTGACGAACTGAAAGAAATTACCGGCGCGGACGCAGGCTCAATTGGACCAATCGGCTTTAAAGGAAGAATTATTGCGGATAACAGATTAAAAGACGGCAACAATCTTTACAGCGGAGCAAACAAAAACGATTACCACATCGGTGGAATCGACTTGAAGCGCGACGTTGAAAACATCGAATACGCCGACTTGCGAACCGTTCAAAAAGGCGAAACTTGCACGCGTTGCGGCGCAGAGTTAGACGTTTTCAAGGCAATCGAGTTGGGGCATATTTTCAAACTCGGAACAAAATACTCGGAAGCGCTCGGCGCAACTTTTCTCGACGAAAACGGCAAGGAAAAACCGATTGTAATGGGAAGCTACGGCATCGGCGTCGAAAGAGTTTTGGCTTGCTACATCGAACAAAACTACGACGAAAAAGGCATTATTTGGGACGAACGCTTAAAACCGTTCGACATTCATTTGCTCGGCTTGAATATGAAAAAAGAAATCGTTTCCGAAACAGCCGAAAAAATTTATTCGGAATTGCAAGAAAAAGGTTACGACGTTTTGTTTGACGACAGAATTTCGGTTCAAGCGGGCGTAAAATTCAACGACGCGGATTTAATCGGCGTGCCGGTGCAGGTTGTCGTTGGCGAGCGCGGATTAAAAGAAGGTAAAATCGAAATAAAACTCCGCAGAACCGGAGAACGTTTCCCTGTGGAACTCGATAAACTTTACGATAAGTTAAAGGAAGTTGTAAAATAAGTTAATTAACCTCTGTTTCGATAGTTAAAGTTTTAGAATAAAGCATAAATCAAATAAAAAAGCGGGAGATAAATTCTCCCGCTTTTTTCAATTATACTTCACGTTTTTACAATTTGTAACCGATTCCAATGCTAAATGAAAAAACATTTAAAAGATGTTTACCAGGCATTGCATATCCTGGTTCCGCCGGAACATTTCTTTCCGCGCCCATTAAATATTCTCCGGCGGCGTCAATCTGAATTTTCCCGAACGAATAAGTAAATCCGGCCGAAAAAGCGTTGTTGGTTGAAGACGGGAATAAGATGTTTAACGTTTTATCTGGCGCCGGGGCAGGGTCGTAATAATATCCAAGCCGGTAAACAAACGCTTTTGAAACGGCATGTTCAAATCCAACGCGATATTGAATTGCATCTTCCCAATTTAGAACAAATTCGCCGTTTCCCCAATTGTCGTATTTTGCCGTCAATTTATCGAGCGCGCTCCAATTGCTGTATTGCGCGTCAACCGTTATTGTCATATTGGTTTTCGGATGAAAAGCGATTCCTCCGCCAATCCACATAGGCCAGGTTACGTCGCGCGAAAAATCGTCTTTCATATTTACTGTCGTAAGCTCGGCTGTCCCGTCCATTGTAACTTTCGTCGAACTTCTGAACGTAGCGCCCAATGAAAATTTCGAGTTTATATCGTACTTTAATCCGAGGGTAAAACCGTAACCTACTCCTGAAGAATTTTCGCTGTATTGCGGAAGAACGTCCGGAACTCCGTCGCCGTTAGTATCCATTGGCGTATCGTTAGGGCGTTTCAAATCGAACATTCCGTAATAAACATTCAGAGCCAATCCAATTGAAAACTTATCGGAAACTTTGTAAGCGACGCCAGGGGAAATATTAATAACCGCCAATTTCGACATCCATTCATAAGGGCCAAACGGCGCGGTAAGATTTTTCAAATCCTTGCCGTTGTATTCCGCTCCGAGTCCGGCCGGAACATAAACGCCGAGAGCAAACGCCCATTTGCCTTTCGTGTAGTTCGCTATCAAATTAGGACTGATATAATGATTGCTATTAATATTTGCGTCGATTCCCGCCGCGTCCATTTTGTAGTAACCGCTCGGAATTACATCCGTCATAAAAACGTAAATTCTTGAACTTTGTCCCGCAAGACCTGCCGGGTTCCAATAAAGCGCCGTTCCGTCGTTAGCAAAGCCGACAAACGCGCCGCCCATTCCAAGCGCTCTTGTTCCTATGCTGTTCAAGCTTAATCCGTTTGCAAACGTCGAAGATGCAAATACGGCGAAAATTAATAACGATAATTTTAACAACTTGACTTTTTTCATCTTTTTTTCTCCTTTGTTGATTTTTGATGAATTACGATAACCTTTATTTAATTCTGAACATTGCGTGTTTTATGGATTTATCCAACAAATCGGGCATGCTCATATGATTAATAAACGCCTTCATTCCGGCGTCCCAGAAAAACATATCCATTCTAAACATTTCGCGGGGAGTTCTAACTACAAGATTTTCCCCGTCCCGGTAAATCACAACTTCTATCGGGAACGCGCCGGCGTGATCCAATCCGGGACATTTATTTGCATCCGTTTCCCTGCTTGCGCCGGCAATATCCATTGATAAACCCTCGGTGCGCGGACGCGTAATTCCGAGAAGCGCGGCGGTTCTATCGGTAGAATAAATTTCCGCGACAATTTTCCATTTAAGAACATCCGGCGATTTCGTGAACCGGTAATTAATATCGTCCTCGCTCGGTTTCTCCGTTTCCAAGTTCTTTTTTATTTTTTTTACCAACTCGGCAATCCGCGTTTGAATATTTTTTGCTTTCGCTTTGTAAATTACCGGAAATTGATCTTCGTCGGTAAAAAACGTCATATGCCCCACCATCATAAACATATCTTTTGCCGATTCGGCAAGATCTTCGTCGCTTCTTATCGGCGGCATAGCTTCTTGAACTCCGGTTCCGCCGCCGACGGCATGAATTGCATTTATAATTTTCGTCTTAAACGGCTTGGTTCTATTTATAACCTCGTTATATTTTTCTTCTTTTCCGTTTTCGTACAAATCGTTGAATACTATTCTGTTTATTGTTTCCGGATCGACAATGTTTACTTGCGTTCCGCCGGGCGTTTGATAAACGGCGACTCTCAAAAGAGCCGCAACAATATATTTTTTGCCGTAGCCGGTCAGAAAAGAAACGTATTCATCCGAAGTAAAGAGAACTT
>WGAL01000045.1 GCA_015494845.1 Melioribacteraceae bacterium | reverse complement strand
TCCTTATTACGTTACGGTTGCGTTTATAGGACCGGTTGATCACGGCGCGGTTCTGTGCGGTTATTTCGGAATGCTTTTAATGAGTATGGTTCTTATTTCAATCGGAATTTTCACAAGCAGTTTAACGAGCAATCAAATTATCGCGTTCTTGCTGGCTCTATTTATCGGCGTTTTCTTCTTGATAATTTTCGACGTGCTTGCCGCCAATTTTACCGGCTGGCTCGGCGCGTTGTTGAGTTATCTAAGTTTATCCACGCATTACGATTCAATGGCTCGCGGCGTAATTGATTCCCGCGATGTTATTTATTTCCTTTCGCTCACGTTCTTGTTTTTGTTTTTATCAACAATGGTATTGTCAAAAAGAAATTTAGTAGAATAGGCTATGTTTACGAAAAAAACATATTATTCGATTATCGCGCTTGTCGTTGGAATTTTCATTGTATTGAATATTATCAATTACAAAGTTTACACGCGACTTGATTTTACGCAGGATAAGCGTTACAGTTTAAGCGACGCAACGAAAGAAATCTTGGACGAACTCGGCGCGCCTGTAACAGTTACTGCGTATTTTTCGGAAAACTTACCGCCGGAAATCGACCGTTTGCGTAAAGAATTGCGCGATATGCTGGTTGAATATTCCAATTATTCCGACGGTTACGTGGTTTACGATTTTGTCGATCCGAATTCCGACCCGAAAATCGAGATGAAAGCGCAACAAGCGGGCGTTTCGCCGGTTATGATTAACGTAAGGGAAAAAGACCAACTCAAACAACAAAAAGCGTATCTCGGCGTTGTTTTGCAATACGAAGACAAAAGCGAAACAATTCCTTTGTTGCAACCGGGAATGCCGCTTGAATACGAACTTTCATCCGCGATTAAAAAAATCTCGGTAAAAGACAAACCGAAAGTCGCGTTGCTACAAGGACAAGGCGAACCTTCGCTTGCCGAAATGCAACAACTTAACGAATTGCTTTCGGTAACTCACGATATTGACGAAATTACGCTTACCGACACTTCCGGAATTCCTTCGGAATACAAAACGCTTGCGATAATCGCGCCGAAGGACACAATTCCCGACAAGTATTTGAAATATCTCGACGATTTCGTTAAAAACGGTGGAAACGTTCTCGTTGCGCTTAATCGCGTGGACGGCATTTTGGAAGAAGCGCGCGGCGTAGGACTTTCAACCGGATTTGAAAAATGGCTTGAAAAATTCGGCGTAAACGTTAACGAAAATTTCGTAATCGACGAACAATGCAGCAACATTATGGTTACGCAACGTCAAGGAATTTTCACGGTAAATACGCCAGTAAGATTTCCGTATTTGCCAGTTGTTACTAATTTTTCGAAGAAAAGTCCAATAACGGCGGGATTGGAAAGCGTTTTATTGCCGTTTGCAAGTTCAATAGATTATTCCAAAGTCGATACTTCAGTAACGGTTACGCCGCTTCTGTTCTCTTCCAAATTTTCGGGAACCGAAAAACCGCCGATTTACTTCAACGTGATGAAAAAATGGACGAGAAACGATTTCAAAGAGTCGCATCTGCCTTTGGGCGTTGCTCTCGAAGGCAAGTTGCTCGGCGATAAAACAACGCGCATGGTTGTTTTCGGCGACGGCGATTTCGTCGTAAACGGAAGCGGAAGACAAGCCCAACGCTTACAAGACGACAATATCAATCTTATGACAAACGCAATTGATTGGCTTTCCGACGATACCGGATTAATCGCGCTCCGTACAAAAGTAATTACTTCGCGTCCGATTGACCCGACGCTTTCGGAAGGCACAAAAACATTCTTGAAATATTTGAATTTCCTCTTGCCGATTATCCTCTTGATAATTTACGGCATTTTCAGATTTCAATCTAAAAAAAGAATAAGAGAAAAATTAGCGGTAACGGATTATGAAAAGTAACAAGTTGATTAAAAATTTATCGATAACGTTCGGCGTTCTCATTCTGATATTTTTAATCGTTGAATTTGCCGGCGGAAAGAAGGAACGGAATTTCAAAAGCGAAGTCGTTCAAGTGGATACCGCGAAAGTAACCGAGTTCCTTCTTTATCCTGAAGCAAACCAACACAAGGAAGTTAAGTTATTTAAGGACGGAAACGTTTGGAAAGTCGTTGTTTCCGGGGGAAAAAGCGTAACCGTTCCTTACGATAAAATTAAAGGACTGAAACAAAAGTTAACCGAACTTAAAATAGAACGCCTTGTTTCGCGTTCGCCGAAGAAATGGAATAAATATAAAGTCGATTCCACTGGCACGCGCGTTAAGGTTTTTGCCGGTTCGGATTTAGTCGCCGATTTTATCGTTGGCAAATTCAATATGCAAGGACGCCGTAATTTTGTTTCTTACGTAAGGAATACGGACGAAGACAACGTTTATCTCGTTAACGGATTTATTTCGCCGACGTTTAACAGAAAGGCGGATTCGTTCAGAAACAATTACGTGATGAAAGCCGATAAAAACAAATGGACGGAACTCGAATTTACTTATCCGGCTGATTCTTCCTTTACGATGACGAAAGACAGTACAAACAATTGGTTCGCCGGAAATACGAAACTCGATTCTGCAACCGTTGCAAGATATTTGAGTTCCGTTAGCCGGCTTTATTCTTCTAATTTCATTGACGAATTTCCAAGCGATTTTCCGAAAACGCCGCTGATGACGCTGAAAATAAAAGGCGAAAATGGAACGGAAGAAATTAAATGCTACGAAAAAGACGGAAAGGCGATTATTGAATCGAGTTACGAAAAAGAATTTTATTTTGACGGCGCAAAAGGGAAATTGAAAGATAGAATTTTCAAAGGGAAAAATTTTTTCTTGAAGAAAGAGAATAAAAAGAAAAAGAAGAGCAAAAAGAAGTAGAGAAAATTAGTCTCATAGCGCCTCCTAAAACAAACGGCGACTTGTTTCACTGAGATAAGTCGCCGTTTTTATTAATCACCTTTAAGACTATTGATACTTGAATTAATGTAACCTTAAAGGAACAAGTACCTTTAAGGTTTCTGTATAATTTTATTCCAACACGCCGAATTTCAAATTTATCGTATTGCTTCCATTTGTTGCAGAAGTTGAAATTTTTATAATTCGCGGCGTTTTTACGTTGCTTTCAATTGCGGTTATCGTTTTGATTTTTCCGCCGTCCTTATTTTTCCGCGCGCTCTCTTTGATATTCCATTCCTCAAAACATTCATACAACGCGCCGGAAATATTTTCAAACGCTTGCGCCGTATTTTTAACGTTGAGCGTTAAAATTAAATTATTCTCTTCGTCGAATTTCACGGAAGCAATTTTGGCTTCCGGCTTTTCGTAAAGCGCTTTCAATCTGTCCGCAAAATCTTTTATGAAAACAAATCTTGCCTCCGCGTGCGCGGAAAAGTATTTCAGAAATTCGCATAAATTTTTTAACGGCTTGATTTTCACCGCGTTCGAATCGGCAAAACTTACTCTGCAAACATATTTCCCGGCGTCATTTTTCCCGCCGACAATAAACAAATTCCAATTTCCGCTTTCGTGAATATTTTCAACGAATTTTGTAGCTTTCCCGTTTTGCGGATAATGAACTTGCTTCTTCCCGTTTGGCGAAACAAAAACAATCAGCGGCGTGAAATTTTCGCTCTTAAAATCGATTGCGACTTTATCGCCGCTGTTAAGATGAATTTCAAAATTGTTGAACCGCCCGAGATTTTCTTCCACAGGGTCGGAGTTTTTGAGTTCGTCTTTAATCACAAACGAGCGAACGTTGAAATCCGCGCTTTGCGAAAAAACGCGAAGCGCAAAAAAGAATAGAATAAAAATTTTAATTTTCATTTTGCAAACCTTTTTCGTCGTTATCTTTTATCGTGAACCAAAGAACCGCCGAAACCGCGAGCGTTACAGTCGCGATTACGAAAATAAGACTTTTATCTTGAGCGGCGCTTACCGCCTCGCCCACGCCGAAACTTGCGACAAGTTGCGGCAGGACAACGGACAAATTAAACAAGCCCATGTAAAGTCCCATTTTCGATTGCTCCACTTTTTGCGACATTATCGCAAACGGCAGACTGATTGTCGATGCCCAACCGATTCCCAAAACCGCCATTAAAATGTAAATTACAATCGGCGAGAACCCGAAAAACAACATTCCCGCGTAACCAAACGCCATCGTCGTAATTGAAATTGCGTGAGTTCTAACGCGCCCGATTTTTCGCGCAACCGGTTCGAGAACAAAAGCCGGCAAAATCGCGCCGACCGCGTTCAGAATAAGAAAACTTATCGAAACCACATGTCCCATTTCAATATTAACATTTTCGGGAATTGCGCTTCCGTCGGTGTAACCGTAAACTTTGTATTGAACGTAAGCGAACATATAAACAAACATTGTTTGAACGCCAATCCATGTAAAAGAATGCGCAGCCAAAACTTTTCGGAATTCTATTCTGCCTTTTTCAATCTTGTTTGCGTTCCCGCTTTTTTTAAGAAGAGCTTCAAGAATAAAATAAAGCGTAATGACAATGGTAAAGTAAATCATATATTTGTTTGGCTTAGCGTTCATCAACCGCGCTGTAATTGCGTAAACGGCGTAAAGTAAAAATCCCCAAAGCGGACGAATATCGTTAAAAATTTCCAACCAGTTGGTTTTTGTTTTTACAGAACCTTTTTGTTCTTCTTCGCCGCCGAGTTTTCGCGGTTCTTCAATAAAAAATGCGGGGAAAATGGAAAGAATAAATACGAGAACCGCGCCGGTGTAAATCAAAACGTAGTTGTCCCAAACCGCGCCGATAACATACGCGAGCACGCCAAAAGTTCCAGAAATTGTTTGCATCCAAGTGTAGCCTTTCGTTCTTTCGACGCCTTCCGGCGTAACGTCGGCAATAATCGAGCGCGTTGGATTAAATCCGACGTTGATTGCCAAATCGAGACTTAAAGCGACGGCAATCGCTACGCCAAGATTTCCATTAAATCCGAGCGTTGAAGAAATCACGTCGATATTCGGCAAGGCTAGCAAAGCGAGCGACGCCAAAACGCCGCCGATTATTATGAACGGACGACGGCGTCCGCCCCAAAACCAAACTTTGTCGCTGATAACGCCGAAAATAATTTGTCCCAGTATTCCGGCAATCGGTCCAGCCGCCCAAACCAAACCGACGTCGTGAATTTCTAGTCCGTATTTGCTTGTTAAAATCCAACTCAACGCAGAGATTTGCACCGAAAGCGCAAAACCCATTGCGGTTGCGGGAAGCGAAAGAATTACGTAAAACGTATTGGTTAATTTTTTTTGTATTTCAAGCATTTTAGATTTCCTCTACTTCCGCCGAAAGAATAACGCCGTCCTCGAATTTACGTAAAATAACTTTTTCTCTTAAATGTTCTTTTTCGATTTTATTTACCCAAACCGTCTTACCTTCTTCGCTTTTTTTCGGTTCGCCGAGTTTTGCGAGTAAAGTTTTCTTAATCGCTTCGTATCCGGTTTCCGGCGGAAAGATAATTTTAAATCCGGTAAATTTCCCCTTGTTTGAAATCAATTCCCAAGTTTTAACTTCCGCGCCGCTGAAATCCGAGCCGGAAAATTTCATCGTAAGCGCTTTATCCGTGCGGTTAAAGGAATAACTTACATATTCGGCGTGTTTTTCGTTTTCCATATAATTTTTGATATCGCTCGCTTCGGAATTCCATTTTAATTTTCCGATTCCTCCCAAAAATTCATTGTGTTTAGTTGAACACGCCGCAAGAACAATCAGAAAAGAAATTAACAACATTCGTTTCATATTTCGGTTTCTCCAATAAGTTTCATTTTAAGCAAGTAATTTACGAATATGAAAAATAGTTTTCTTAATCAAATTTTTGTTATAGCATTCGTCATTGCGAGAAGCGAAGCGACGCGGCAATCTGTCGGTTTAGCAAGCGTTTGCTGAATATTCGGTAGTTTGCCACGTCCCGACAAGTCGGAACTCGCAAAGACGTGTGTTATTTTTTATTTTTTCTACGAAGTTTCGGAATCATCGGCAAAGCGAAAAGAACGCCGACGGCAATTATTTTATAGGTTAATTCCAAACCGAAGTAATCGCCGAAAAATCCCGCGAGCAAAACAGCAAGACCGCCGCTGAAAAAATTAATTGAAATGTAAAGTCCGTTCACAAAAGCGGGACGTTCGCTTTTAATTTCATTTGCAATTGCAAGCATTACCGGCGTTGTAGAAAACGTTACAAAACCGAGCGCGACCAATAAAATCAACGCTAAAATTCCATCGGTTGAAACGAAGCCGAAAAGCAGAACCGGCAACGTAATTAAAATTATTGCAAGCAACTTTTCGCGTCCGATTTTATCCGAAAAACTTCCAGAAAACAACGAGCCTACCGCTCCGGAAATTTGCAAAACCGAAAGCGCAATTCCGCCCGTCCAAACGCTCTCGCCTTTGCCGGTAATAAATGTCGGCAAATACGCGCTTAACGAACCTTTGACGAGCGAAATGAAAAACGTGATGTAGGCGATTTTCAACAGCAACGGCAAAACGTCTTTTAACGTTTCCGACGCTTTAGTTTCCTTCTTCTTTTTCGAAAACGTTTCGGAAAATCTTTCATTCCGCAAAACATACCAAAGCAAAGCGGAAGTCGCAAATCCCAAAAACATAATTCTCCACGAACCTTCCAAGCCCCAGAATGAAACCGCGGAAAGAATTACAATCGGCCCGACGCTTCTTGCGACTTCGCCGCCAAACATAAAAAAACTCATTCCTTTACCAACGCGGTTCCCTGCGAAATGTTTTACGATAACCGGCCCTGGAACGTGAAAAAACGACGCGCCGATTCCCATAATAAACAAAAGAAAAACCAAAGCGGCGTAACTCGAAACAGTTCCGAGCAAACTCATACTCAAAGCCGTAATGCTCGGTGCTACAATTAAAAAATATTTTAACGGAAACCGCGAGGCAAGCAAGCCGACAAAAGGATTGAGCAATGACGGAATGCGTTGAATTAAAGTCAGTACGCCAGCAAGCGAAAGCGAAAAACCGATTTTATCCATTAAAAGAGGTAGAAGCGGCGAGAGAAACGACGAATAAACGTCGTGCACAAAATGGGCAACCGCTACTGAAATTACGTTGAGCGAATTAAACTTCGCGGAATTTTTATTCTTTTTCACTTCGCCCATTTTTTGAGGAAATCCAATACTTTCCGTCTGGAATAAGATTTTCCCTCTTCGAGCAATCCGGTATCTTGCGAATGAAGAAAAGTTCCGTCCGAATCAAGAACGAAGAAATGCGGATAGCCGTTTATTTTGGGGTAACGCGAAAGAAATTTTTCGTTTTTATTCTCTTTGCTGTAATTTACTTTAACCACAATGTAATGGCGTTGTAAAAAATCTTCGATTTCTTTGTCGGAATGCAAAAAATTATCTATTCGATGACACCAAATACACCACTCGCCGCCAACATCGAGAATTATTCTTTTGTTTTCCTTTTTCGCTTTCTCTACGGCAAGTTTCAAATCTTCGAACGGGTCGCGTTTCGGATTGAATTTTTCACGCGCCGGTTCGTTTTTTTCTTCCTTTGAAACGCGTTCGATTTTTTGAGTATTTTTTTCGTTGTTTTGCGAACACGCGGCAACGATAGCAAAAGTAAATATTACCAAAAGAACAGTTTTAATTTTCATCCGCAATCCTTCTAAAACCTGATTGAATAATTCAATCCGAAAACGTGAAATTTAGAATTATAATTAATTCCTAATTTCGTTCCCTTTTTTATTCCGTACTTAAAATAAATTTCGTTACGCTCTTGCTCGATTATCCAATCGCCGTGAGCCCAATCGTAACCGTAACCGAGCATATTCATAATTAACCCAACCGAAAAAACAAGAAAGTTTCTTTGACTTCTGTTTTTCAATTCGTCAGATAATGCGTCTTCCGCAAATGTTAATCCGTTCGTGTAGCGCAATTGGTCATATAAAGCCCAACCTATTAACGCGCCTCCTACCATTCTGAAAGCAAAAATTCCCCAAGCTTCGTCCGTGTGCCCGGCATAAAAATGAATATAGCCAGGAATAAGCGCCGCGGCAAAAACTTTTTTCCAATTCAATGTTCTCTGAACTTTTTGAAACTCTTCGTAAGTCATTCCGTCAGGAATTTTTACTATTTCCTTAACCGCGTTGTATTTTGGATTATCGGAAATCGATTGTGAAAACATTTGTGTATTTGTAAACGAGAAAAACGCAATAAATATAATCGTAATACTCTTTTTCATAGCAAATCAGTTATGTGTTCTTTGAATTTCCGTTTTCAAATTTTTCGTACGCTTCTATTATTTGTCTGACAAGTTTGTGGCGGATGACATCTTTTTTTGCGAAATTCAGAAAACCAACGCCATCGATGCCTTGCAAGATTTTCATTACGTGAATAAGTCCGCTTTGTTTGTTTGTCGGCAAATCGATTTGCGTAATGTCGCCGGTAATAATAGCTTTTGAGTTTGTGCCGAGACGCGTAAGAAACATTTTCATCTGAATTTCCGTCGTGTTTTGCGCCTCGTCCAAAATAACGAACGCATTATTTAACGTTCTTCCGCGCATATACGCAAGGGGCGAAATTTCAATTATTCCCTTTTCCAAATAATTTTTAAGTTGTTCGGAAGGAAGCATATCTTGCAAAGCATCGTAAAGCGGACGTAAATACGGGTCGATTTTCTCTTTCAAATCGCCAGGAAGAAAACCCAAATTTTCGCCTGCTTCAACGGCTGGACGAACCAAAACAATTCTGCTTCTCAAACCTTTTTTTAGTTCGGCAATTCCGAATGCTACGGCAAGGTAAGTTTTGCCGGTTCCCGCCGGCCCGACAGCAAACACAATATCGTTTTCTCTTACGCTTTGAATATATTTTTTCTGGGAAGGCGTTTTGGCGCGAATTACGTCTTTTTTCGTGTAAAGAATAATATCGTCGTATTCTTTGCTGTCAATAGTTTGCGAACCGGAAATAGTGAGACGAATAATTGTCATTACGTCTTCAGGATTTAACAATCCGGTAGTATTTAG
>WGAL01000044.1 GCA_015494845.1 Melioribacteraceae bacterium | reverse complement strand
TAACGGTCGTGTGCTTTCCTTTGTTCGTGTAATCGCTGATATTTCCAACTTTGAGCGAAAGCCCGTACAGTGCGTTCAACAGCGAAGATTTCCCCACACCAGATTGTCCCCAAAAGATGTTTGTTCCATTTTGCAAAAGAGATTTTACTTCTTCGATATTGATTTTTTGCTCAACACTAACTGGAAGAATTTCATAGCCAATTTCCTCGTAAAGCGAAATCCATTTTTCCCTTTTGTTTTCCGCATCCAAATCAATTTTATTTAAAATAATTAACGGCTCAATTCCGGAACTTTCCGCAATGACGAGCATTCTATCGACAAAACGGTTGTTGAAATTCGGCGATAAAATACTGGATACGATAACCAATTTATCAACATTTGCCGCAACAATTTGCTCGAGCCGCTCGCCTTTTCTTCCCCGTCCTTTTATTTTAGGCGCTTTGCGGGATACATAATTTTTCCTTTCAAGTATTTCCTCAATCACGCCGACGGTTTCGCCGCTTTCGTTTTTAACTTCAAAAAGAACGTAATCGCCGACGGCGACAATATCGAGCGTGTTCCACTTATCTTTTTTTAATTTGTAGCGTTTTTTAATTCTGCCGGGTAAAACGCATCTGATTTGTTTTTCGTCCTCAGTTTGAACGTAAACGTCTTTGCTTTCAATTCTTACGACTCTGCCTTTTTCCATAGACATTAAAATTTATACGACATTGTTATCATTGCTCTGTAATCCTTAATTTCCTTGTTTACGCGCGCTTCGCCGCTTCCGTAAATGTCGTAATAATCGTTCCACAAACCGTAAACGGCGGAAACGTCCAAAGAAAATGATTTATGCGTAAAAAATCCGATTCCGGCTGTAATATACTTTCTATTATTTTCTTTTGTCGCATTTTTATAAGGAGAAACAAAATACATTGCGCCGACGCGAGGATGAATATCCAAAAACGGAATATTCACGACAACGCCTGCTTGAAAATCCGGCGCGACTTTGAAGTTATCTTTAATCTCATTGTTCAAATCGTTAAGTTCGGCGTCGGTAAAACCTTTTGTAAATCTTGTTTGCGTGTAATCCGCGATGTGCGCTTGCGCGCTCGCTTCCAAAAGTCCGAGATTTACCGACATTCCGAAACCGGCTTTTACGGGAGTCGAAATATCATATTCGCTCTCCGAAGTCTGCGGCTCAACGTCGTAACCGTAATCGTTCTTAAAGTAACTTGAACCGCGAACGTAATAATTCTCGTTAATTTTATAAATTATCGGCGTTTCTATCGTTCCGGCAAATCGTAAAAAATTATAAAAATTGTAGAAAAATCCGCCGATAACATTCCAACCGCTTAAGTCCCACGAAATATTGTCGTTTACGTAAAATTTTTGGAAATCGATGGTGTACGGATCGTCCGGGTCAAGTTGAATATTGTCGCCGTAGTAATTTTCAGAATCAATTTCATAATAATCTCGATTGTTTACATAGTTGCCGCTGTATAAGTTCAACGTAATTCCGAGATATAAATCTTTATCCACCTCGACCGCAGAGAAAAAAGACCAATTGTTAATAGTTCCTTCCTCGCGTAGCGTTCCTTCTTGTTGAAGTTTGCCGTTAATTAAAGTTTCGTCGTAAAGATAATTCCAATAATTATCATATACGGCATAACTCAAACGCAAATCGTAAGTTAATTGGGAGTTGCGGCTTGTTAAATCTTGAATTAAAGAATTATTCCCATTATTAAAGCCGGAAAATTGCGAGATTGCGTTAAAATCTTTAACGCGATTATAGCCGAGTCCGAAAACCAAACTGCCTCGAACCGTAGGAACTCTGTAAACGTAACCGAGTTCATTTATATTGCTTGAAAACTGGTCTTTTTGAATGCCGTTGCCGAAATAATCCGAAGTCGTTCTGTGGCCCGAATAATAATACGACAGCGTAAGACTGCTTCTGTCCATCAAACCGAGCGTCGCCGGATTGCTCAAATAATTGCCGTAACCGACGCCGATTGCCATTGTTGCGTTTCCCATTCCAAGACTTGCAGATGTTTGCAAAATACCAGGATTTATTAATCTGTAAGCATCCACAAAACCTTGCGCAAACGAAAATTGGAAAGCGAAAAACATTAAAACCGATATGTATTTTATTTTTTTCAATAACATTTTATTTCCCTCCGATTATCTTCTCGATTTTCCTGAACTTCTCGTTCTCGAATGGCTACGCGAGCCGGAACTGCGCGAAGACGAAGAGCGCGACGAACCGCTTGAACGCGAAGAACTTCTTCCAATCGAACCGCTGCGGGAACTTCCGCTCGGTCTTTTGTATGTCGGACGAGATTTAGAACCGCCGGAAGAACTTCTTCTCGGGGGTTTGTAACCTCCGCTTCTGGAGCTTCTTTCGCGTTTAATACTTTGAGTATTATGATATCCGCGAGTTTTTTTCGAACCGGCGCTTGAAGTAGGACGTTTTTTATAAATGACAATTCTTTTTTTCTTTTTGTGCGACTGCGTAACTCTCGGATTTTTATGCGCCGTTCCGATTGTATTTTTCTTGTTGCCCGCAAATTGAACGGTTTCGTCGTTCGATATTTTACCGGGCGTTCTCAAATGCGGATTTCTTATTATTTTTTTCTTTTTAGAACCGGAAGTAATTTCGCCGGCGTGTTTTTTCTTGAAGTTGTCCAAATCTTTTTTGTTAGAAATTTTACCGGAGTTCCCGCCTTTCTTGGGAGCGTTAACGCCAACCACCAAATCGTCAAGATTTATTTGTTTTCCAAGTCTCTTGCCGGAGCTCGTTCCGTCGCGTCCTACGCCGCCGTGCCTTCTTGGCGGCCTTCCTTGACGACGGGCGTATTTTCCGAAATTGTTTCGTAATCCCGCATTATACGGCGGATTATAAACGACGTTGCCGCCGTCGTTATAATCATAATAAGGCGGATAATATCCGTAATACGGATAACCGGGATAAGGGTAAGGATAAATAGTATAATACGAAGGCGGGAAATAGTAATACGGCGGAGCAAAATAGTACCATCCTCCGACAAGAACAACCGGAGCATAAAAAAACGGGTCGCAATAAAAGCAAGGTGAGTAACCTAAAAAGTAATGTCTGTAAATATCAAAATCATCAAAATAATAATTGTTGTTTATGTAGTAATTGTCGCCCGCTTGGGTTTCTTCTTCTATCGGATTTCCGTTTTCGTCCACATAAACGGTGTCGTATTCAACATCGCTGTCGGCATATTGCCCTTGGTCTTTTATTACTTTGTATTCTTCGGCGTAAGGGTCGTCTTTTGCAATTTGCGTGTAACAACCTGATAAGCCGAGACTTAGCGCAAAAACTATTACGAATATTTTTACTTTTTTCATCTTTTCCTCCTCTTCTCTGCAAGAGGTTAAACAATTAAAATGCCAGAAAAGTTTTATAAAAAACGAATAAAAAAACGGATTTTCCGCAATGTGAAAAATCCGTTCTAAAAATTGTACAAAAATTTACTATTTACTGTCCAAATATTAGTCAATTCGCCTAAAAAACAGGGGCAATATATTCAAAGAAAATTCCTCTTTCCGCAGAATTAACTTCAACTTTTTTGTTCTGTAAAAGGTTTCTCAAATCTATTCCGAAAGTAAATCCTTTTCCGAGCGAAACGTGAACGCCTGCGTTCAAGTAACCTTTTCCGTCGCCCAATGAATATGTTCCGTTGTCGTTTATCGCCATATCGTATTCGACTACGAGGGAAACCGATTTGCCTATTGTTTTTTCGACGCCGAATTTGAAATTAAGATTTTTATCGCGGTCGCTTCCTTCCAGCGAATAATTCATTTCGCCGTGCAAACTCAAATATCCGAGAAAAGCAAAATTTTTTGAAGCGGCGACGAAAAAGCCGTCCGATTTGTAATCAAATCTGTGCAAATCGTCGTGGTATTTTCCTGAACCTTGCGAATTAAAGCCCAAAGTTAGAGCCGGTAAAGTTTCGTCCTCGTCAATTAATCTGAATTTTAAGATAACGCCAGGATATTTATAACCGATAATATTTCCCACGCCGATTACGTTTTCCGCGCCGTATGAAATCCCGAAACTTAAATTCTCAAAAACGCCGACCTCCATATCGAAAGATACAATTCCGTACGGCATAACGTTGGAAGAAACCGCAACGTAGCCGCGTTCCAAAACGCCGGCTGTTTGCATATCAACTAATTTTCTGTATTCGAATTTCGCGGAACTTCCTGCCGTTCCTTGCGCGAATATAAACGACGTTAAAATTAAACCGAGTAAAATTATACGTTTCATAAAATTCCTGTAAATTTTTTCTTTTGAAAAATAAGAAAAAACATTGAGAAATAAGTAATAAGCCGAAATTAATTCATTTATTTTATTTAAGAAATTTGCAATTCGAAGCAATTTTGAAATTAGTGTTTCTCTTTGCGGTTAAAATAATTTTTAAAGAAAGTTTGATTTTTACATATCTTTGAATTACAAATTTAATCGAAAATAAACAGCGGAATATCGATGTTCATTTATAAAAAGAAAATACTTTTTGGTGATTGCGACCCTGGCGGAGTTTTGTTTTATGCAAACATTTTTAAATATTTTCACGAAGCATACGAAAGATTTATAGAGAGTTTCGAAAAATACGAAAAACATTTTTACAATAAAGAAATTGCTTTTCCGCTTGTTCACGCCGAAGCGGATTATCATTCGCCTCTTTTTGCTGGAAAAGAGATAGAGGTAAGAATATCGGTTCTTGAAATTAAGGCGCATTCTTTTTCAATTATTTACGAAGTTTACGAAGGTGATAAAAAATCCGTAACCGGCAAAACGGTTCACGTCCGCATTGATTATTCCGGCAAAAAACAACCGCTTAACGAAAATTTACGGCGGAATTTGGAGAAATTCAGAGAAAGCGAATAATAGCCGCATTAACCGTTGGTGTTTTTTCGAGTTTCTAAATTGAAACTTTTCATTCCGTTTAACATCATATCGCTTGTGATTTTGAATAAATTAAAAGG
>WGAL01000043.1 GCA_015494845.1 Melioribacteraceae bacterium | reverse complement strand
CAATAAAGGAGTATTCTTTGGATATGTATTTTTCGGAGCTGGATGAGTTTGGCGGACAAAATACCGCGAAAGAAATTGTAGGGCAACCGAATCTTTGGCTAAAAACTTTCGATTTGTTCGAATCGTTAAAAAAAGATTTGGAAGAATTTTTCGTTAAAATAAAAAGTTTCGAAAATCCGGAAGTGATTTTTACCGGAGCGGGAACTTCCGCGTTTATCGGCGAAGCGTTAGCTCCGGTTTTCGAAAAAAATATGAATGTTGTTTCAAAAGCGGTTCCCACCACCGATATCGTAACGCACCCCGATTATTATTTAAGACGCGAAACGCCGACGCTTTTGGTTTCTTTTGCGCGCTCCGGCAACAGCCCCGAAAGCGTAAAAACCGTGCAACTTGCAAATAAAATCGTCAAAAACATTTTTCATCTTGTAATTACTTGCAACGAAGAAGGCAATTTGGCGAAAATGGTTTCCGGTTCCGGAAACAGTTTTCTTTTTTTGCTTCCCGAAGAAGCCAACGATAAAAGTTTGGCGATGACCGGAAGTTTTACTTCTATGCTTTTGACCGGAATTTTAATTTCTCATCTTTTTAATAAGAAAATCGATTTGGATTTTGAAGTAAATAAACTGCGCAATTACGGAAACATTGTATTATATAAATATTTGGCGCGCCTTTCGGACGTTGCAAATGTGGAATTTAATCGCGCGGTATTTCTCGGTTCCGGTCCTTTCGGGGGCGCGGCAAGAGAATCCCACTTAAAATTGCAAGAACTCACCAACGGAAAAATAATTTGCAAATTCGATTCGTTTTTGGGTTTCAGGCACGGACCGAAAGCCGTTATGAATAACGAAACGTTAATTCTGTTTCTCTTTTCCAATAATGAATACGCCCAGAAATACGAGATAGATTTAGCTAATTCAATAAGAACCGGGGAAAACGCGGCGCTGAAAATCGGAGTTATGGAAGACGAAATTGAAGGATTGGACGCCGATTTAAAAATTATTTTAAATAATGACGAAAGAAAAATATCGGAGGAATTTTTGCTTCCCGTTTCCGTTCTTCCCGCGCAGATTATCGGTTTTTTCAAATCGCTGAAATTCGGACTCCGGCCGGATAATCCGTCGGAAAACGGAATGATTTCCAGAGTTGTGGAAGGCGTTACTCTTTACGAATACAACGCTGCCGAATGATTTTATGGAACGCGTGATTCAAGATATCGTAATCGATAATAAATCCGGAAAAGGAACCGGAATTTATTCTGTATGCTCGGCAAATGAATTTGTGCTGAGAGCGTCGGTTAATTTTGCAAAGAAAAACAACTCCGCGCTTTTGATTGAAGCCACGTCAAATCAAGTTGACCAATACGGCGGCTACACGGGATTTACTCCGGAAGATTTTGCCGGTTACGTAAACCGGATTGCGAAAGAATTTGATTTTCCGCAAGAAAAATTAATTCTCGGCGGCGACCACCTCGGACCAAACCGCTGGCAAAAGGAAGATGAAGAGTCGGCAATGCAAAAAGCGGAAGTTCAAATAAGGAATTACGTTGAAGCCGGATTTACGAAAATTCATCTCGACGCAAGTATGAGTCTCGGAAACGAGCGAACAAAGCCGAACGGATTATTGGAGGCAGAAACGGTTGCGACGAGAACTGCGCGCTTGTGCAAAGTAGCCGAGCAAGCGGCAACCGAAAAAAATATCAAGCCGGTTTATGTTATCGGAACCGACGTGCCAGCGCCGGGCGGCGCAAAAGAGACTGAAGACGATATTAGAATAACGCCGCCGGAAGAACTTGAAGAAACGATAAACGTAACGAAAGAAAAATTTTATCAAAACGGACTTGAAGCCGCGTGGGAGCGCGTTGTCGCCGTCGTGGTTCAACCGGGAGTTGAATTTTCCGACGCAAAAGTTTTTGATTACGATAAAAATAAGGCGGCGGAATTGGTTGAAACAATTTTACGCTACGACGGAATCGCATTCGAAGCGCATTCTACCGATTACCAGAAAGCCGGAAATTTAAGGGAAATGACAAGAGATTTCTTTGCGGTATTGAAAGTCGGTCCTTGGCTGACTTTTGCTTTGCGGGAAGCGCTCATTGCCCTTGAATTAATCGAGCGTGAGTTAATTCCGGCCGGTTCTCATTCTAATTTACGCGGAATAATTGACGAAACGATGTCGAAAAATCCGGAACATTGGATTAAGCATTATCGCGGAAGCGAACGCGAAAAGAGAATTGCGCGGATTTACAGTTACAGCGACAGAATAAGATATTATTGGACGAACTCCGATGTTTCGGGAGCGGTTTCAAAACTGATTGGGAATTTAAGCGGTATCGAAATTCCGTTGACTTTGCTTTCGCAGTTTTTGCCAAATCAATACGGCGAAATTCGAGACGGAAAAATTTCAAACGACGTAGAGGAAATTATTTTCAGTAAAATAGAAGAAGTGTTATCGATTTATCAATATGCTACCGGTGGAAAATGAAAAATAAACCTTGGCTAATATTCGCTTTAGTAACAACGGTATTTTGGGGCGTTTGGGGCGCGTTGATTGAAATTCCCGAGAAAGCCGGCTTCCCGGCAACGCTCGGATATTCCGTGTGGGCGCTTACGATGCTGATTCCCGCTTATGTTGTGCTTAAAAAAATCAATTGGAAAATAGAGTTTGACAAGCGCGCGGTTTGGCTCGGTTCGTTAATCGGATTTACCGGCGCCGGCGGGCAATTAATTCTTTTCCAAGCTCTCAGAACCGGCCCCGCTTACTTGGTGTTTCCTTTTATTTCGCTTTCTCCGGTAATTACGATTCTTCTCTCGATTATTTTTTTGAAAGAAAGAGCCTCAAAACGCGGCTGGATTGGAATAATTACGGCGTTAATCGCAATTCCGCTTTTATCGTATCAACCGCCGAACGACGGAAATTCAAGCGGCTTTATGTGGATAATTCTCGCGTTGCTTGTTTTTCTCGCTTGGGGATTTCAAGCATTCGTTATGAAATTTGCTAACAAAACAATGAAAGGCGAAAGCATTTTCTTTTATATGACAATTACCGGAATTATTTTAATTCCTTTTGCCGTGATGATGACCGACTTTTCCCAGCCGATTAATTGGGGCTGGGACGGACCGGTTTTTACCGCGGGAATACAATTGCTTAACGCAATCGGCGCATTGACTTTGGTTTTCGCGTTCCGTTACGGCAAAGCGATAATTGTTAGTCCGCTTGTAAACGCCGTAGCGCCGATAATTACCGTAATTCTTTCGCTTATAATTTACAGCGTAATTCCTCATCCGATAATTATTGCGGGAATCGTGCTTGCCGTGTTCTCCGTTTTTCTGCTTGCGGTTGAAGGCGAGGACGGAAACGAAGAAACCAACGAAGTAAACAGTGGAATTGAAAATGGATAAAAAATTCGACGTCCTTGTAGTGGGCGAATTAAACGTTGATTTAATCTTAAACAAAATCGATTCTTTTCCGGAAATGGGAAAAGAAAAGTTGGCGCAAGAAATGACGCTTACGCTCGGGAGTTCTTCTGCGATTTTTGCCAGCAATATTTCGGCTCTCGGCGCAAAAGTAAGTTTTATCGGGAAAATCGGGCGCGATTCGTTCGGGGATTTGGTTTTGGAATCTCTGAAAAAACGGAACGTGAATACCGGTTTTATAATAGCCGACGAAAATAGCAAAACCGGCGCGACCATAATTCTAAATTACGATGAAGACCGCGCAATGGTTACGCATCCCGGCGCGATGGAAGAATTAACCGTTGACGACGTCGCTACGGAGCGGCTGGCTACGGCAAAACATCTTCATATTTCGTCTGTTTTTCTGCAGCCGAAAATTAAGGAAAGAGTTTTGGATTTGCTCGTTAAGGCAAAGAAAGCCGGACTTACAACGTCGCTTGACCCGCAATGGGACCCGAATGAAAAATGGGATTTGGATTTACGTCAAATTCTTCCTTTTGTTGATGTTTTTCTTCCCAACGAAACCGAAATTCTTCATTTAACAAAAGAAAAGGACGTTGAAAGCGCGTTGAGATTGCTCGCCCCGTTTGCAAATCTTATTGCGGTAAAAATGGGGAATCAAGGTTCGGCTCTTTTAAGAAACGGAAATATTTCAATACAGCCCGCTTTCTTAAACGAAGACGTTGTTGATGCGATTGGCGCGGGAGACAGTTTCGACGCCGGTTTTATTTCAAAATTCGTACAAGGCGAATCGCCTATTGAATGCCAGCGGTACGGCAATTTGTGCGGCGCGCTTAACACGACTGCCGCCGGCGGCACGGCGGCTTTTGCCGATTTCGAAAAAATGAAAAAAACCGTGTTGGAAAAATTCGCAATGAAAATTTAGTTGAAATGAAAACGTTGAAGGAAATATATAAAACTATCGCGGCGAAAAACGAAACGCTTTTTGCAATGAATTTTTACAACTTGGAAACATTGCAAGCTTTGCTTAAAGCCGCCTCCGTTAAAAAACGTTCAGTAATTTTACAAGTTTCTCCGTCTTCGCTCGATTATATGGGCGCAAGCGTTATTTCTCCTATGGTAAAAGCCGCGGCGGAAGAATTTGGCGTAACCGTTTGGCTCCATCTCGACCACGCAAAAAAAATAGAGACCGTTGAAACGGCTCTCAAAAACGGGTTCGATTCGGTAATGATTGACGGAAGCGAACTTGAACTCGAGAAAAATATTATTCTTACAAAAGAAGCCGTCGCTCTCGCGTCGTGGAACGGCGTTCCCGTGGAAGCGGAACTCGGCTACGTGGCGAAATTAGGACAAACTCAAGAATACGGCAAAAGTTTTACAAATCCCGAAGAAGCGAAAATGTTTGTTTCGGAAACCGGCGTTGACGCGCTCGCGATTGCAATCGGAACGGCGCACGGCTTTTACAAGGAAACTCCGAAACTCGATTTTGAACGGTTGCGAAAAATCCGAAACGCGCTTCCAAACACCGTTCTTGTTCTACACGGTTCTTCCGGTTTACCGGATAGCGATTTGATTGAAGCGATGAAATTAGGAATAAATAAAATTAACGTTGCGACGGAATTTAAGGACGCTTTTATGTCTTCGTTGAAAGAAAACATCTGCGGTTCGGACGAAATTGATATTAGAAAGGTTTTCCCGAAGGCGATTGAAAAAGTTTCGGAAATTGCCGGACATAAATTGGCTTTGCTTAACAAATGAAAAATTTTGCTGAAATATTAATTGCGATATTATTTCTTACGACTTGCGTTTATCCGGAAGTTTATATCGTTGCGGAAAGCGGCGGGGATTTTACCAAAATTCAAGACGCGATAAACGCCGCCGTTGCCGGCGATACCATTTTGGTTAGAGAAAAATCGACTCCGTATTTTGAGTTGGTTCGTTTTATCAGAAGCGGAAATGAAACCGATGGCTATATTACGCTTAAAGCATATCCTGGCGAACATCCTATAAT
>WGAL01000042.1 GCA_015494845.1 Melioribacteraceae bacterium | reverse complement strand
GCTATTCTTTTGAGGTTCTCTTAAAAGAATAGCCTTTTTTATGTTAGTAAATTAAGGAACGCTATGGAAAGAAGAAGAGTCGTAATTACCGGCTTGGGTGCCGTAACTCCGGTTGGAAATACCGTTGATGAATTTTGGGAAGGATTGAAAAACGGAAAAAGCGGTGCCACGCCAATTACAAAATTCGATGCGTCAGAGTTTGCCACACAATTTGCTTGCGAAGTTAAAGATTTTGATGTTGAAAAATATATCGATAGAAAAGAAGCGCGCAGAATGGATTTGTTTACGCATTATGCGCTTGCTTCCGCAATTCAAGCCGTTGAAGATTCCGGGCTTGATTTGGAAAAAGAAAATATGGAAAGAATCGGGGTTGTTTACGGAAGCGGAATCGGCGGGATGGAAACTTTTGAGCAACAACATTCCACTTTTCTGAAATCCGGTCCGAGAAGAGTTTCGCCTTTTTTTATTCCGATGTTAATTCCTGACATAGCTCCTGGACATATTTCAATTAAATACGGATTTAAAGGACCAAACTATTCCGTAACTTCGGCTTGCGCTACTTCCACGCACGCAATCGGTGACGCTTTTATTTTAATTCAACGCGGCGCTGCTGACGTGATGGTAACCGGCGGTTCGGAAGCGCCGATTATTCCGATGGCTGTCGCCGGGTTTAACGCTTCCCGCGCAATTTCAACTTGGAATGACAGATACACTGAAGCTTCACGTCCGTTTGATAAAGACCGCAACGGTTTTGTAATGGGCGAAGGCGGCGGCGCGCTTATTTTGGAAGAATACGAACACGCTAAAAAACGCGGCGCAAAAATTTACGGCGAAATTATCGGCGTCGGAATGACGGCGGACGCTTTCCACATTACCGCGCCTGCTCCGGAAGGCGAAGGCGCGTATCGCTCGATGCGCGAAGCTTTGCGCGACGCGGAAATTAATCCTGAAGATATTGATTACATTAACGCGCACGGAACTTCAACGCCGCTTAACGACGTAAACGAAACGAAAGCAATCAAAAAACTTTTCGGCGAACACGCTTATAAAATGTCAATCAGCTCAACCAAGTCGATGACCGGACACTTACTCGGTGCGGCTGGCGCAATTGAATCAATCGCGAGTATTTTGGCTTTGCGCGACGGAATAATTCCGCCGACAATTAATCTGGATGAACCCGACCCTGAATGCGATTTGAACTACACGCCGAAAGTTGCCGTTGAAAAAGAAATTAAATATGCTTTAAGTAATACATTTGGTTTTGGCGGACATAACGCAACGGTTGTGTTCAAAAAGTTTGACGAATAATTTCTATGGGATTTTTCGATAAAGTAAAATCTTTTTTCGGTATTGATTCGGGGAAATCGAAATCGTTAAAAGAGCGAATTACAAAATTGGAGTCGTTAATTGGTGCGCCTATTAACGACTCTTCCGTTTTTATTGAGGCAATTACGCATCAATCGATCTTATCCCAAATGAAAAATTTGGAAAAATCAAATCAACGCTTGGAATTTTTGGGCGACGCTATTCTTGGCGCAATTGTGGCGGAATATTTATTTCAAAATTATCCTGAATTACACGAAGGCGATTTAACCAAATACCGCGTTCGCTTGGTTGATAAAAACGCTCTTTACAAAACCGCGCTGAATTTGGATATGCAAAACATTGTTCTTTATGACAAGCGTTTTATTAAAGATGACGAAACCGGCTTAAAATCAATTTTAGCCGACGCAATGGAAGCGCTAATCGGCGCAATTTATCTCGACCAAGGATTGCTTAAAGTAAAAGCGTTCATAGAAGAGCAAATCATTGATTTTATTGACTATTCCGTAGATTCGAATTATAAGGGACAGTTGCTCGAGCGTTCTCATAAAATGGGAAAAGGAAATCCTGTTTATGAATTGGTAAATGTAAAGGGACCTGAACACGAAAAAGTATTTACGGTTGCAGTTAGCGTAGGCGATAAAAAACTTGCTGTTGGTTCGGGAAGAAATAAAAAATCGGCCGAGCAAAACGCGGCAAAAGAAGCGCTTTCCGTTCTCGACAGTCAAAATTTATAAAAACGGAAAAATATTTTTTTGAAAATCAAGCGGTTTCCGATAAATTTTATAATTGACATTATAATTAGAATTACTTAATCTTAATAATCTAATTTGAAATATTTGAATATTTATTAAATACAAAATAACGGAGGTTATCTCTCATGTTTATTGCAGAAGTAATTGGAAGTCTGAATTACGTAATCGCACAAGCAAACGACAGCGGCGTATTAACTTATTTGCAAGAAAAGTTCGAAGCTGGTGGCGGCTTCATGTGGCCTATTCTTTTCAGTTTGATTTTAGGATTGGCATTTGTTATTGAAAGATTTTGGACGTTGAACAAGGCAAGCACAAATACGAAAAAATTCGTCGTTAAAATTAAAGAAGCTTTGGAAAACGGCGGTATTGAAGAAGCGATAAAAGTATGCGAAAACAGCAGCAGCGCAATTGCTTCCGTTTTTCATGCAGGATTGTTGAGAGCCGATGAAGGTTTGGACGCAGTTGAAAAAGCAATTATGGCATATGGTGCATTGGAAATGACTTTCCTTGAAAGAGGAATGATTTGGATTTCCACGTTTATTACTCTTGCTCCGATGCTCGGTTTTACCGGAACGGTTCAAGGTATGATTGAAGCTTTTGATGCTATCGCAGCTGCCGCGCAAATTTCTCCGGCGGTTGTTGCTACAGGTATTTCCGTTGCGTTATTAACAACGTTGTTCGGTCTTGTAACCGCAATGATTCTTCAAATTTTCTACAACTACTTTGTCGCTAAAATCGATAAGATTGTCGGCGATATGGAAGAAAGCTCAATCGAACTTATCGATGTTTTGTACATTTATAAGAAAAAAAATAAAATTTAATCCGAGAGAATTACAATGCCAATGATAAAGAAAAGAGGTTTAAGAGAAGCCGAAATTCCGAACTCGTCGATGGCGGATATCGCGTTCTTGCTATTGCTGTTTTTCTTGGTTTCCACTACAATCGACGTTGATACGGGAATCGGTTTGACTTTGCCTGAATATATTCCGCCGGAAGAACAAGAGTTTGCGCCGCTTTCCAAAGACAGAATGGCGGCTATTCTTGTGAACGCGGACGGCGAAGTGCTTTTGAACGGCGAAATTATTACTATCCCCCAAATTGAAGAAAAACTTAAACCGAGAATTGAAGCTAAAATAAATTTACCGAAAAAGAAAAAATTGGTTGTTTCAATTAAGACGGATAGAAGAACGCCGTATAATATTTACATTCAGGTTCTCGACGCCGTTAAGAAAACTTATTTCGACGTACAGGAAGAATACGCTCGCGCTACTTACGGCAAAGGGCTCGACGATTTGAACGAGGAAGAACTTAACGATATCAAGAAAAACAAGATTCCTATAATTATTTCGTTAGCCGAACCTGAAGTAGTTAAATAAACACAAGGATTGAAGCAAAATGAAATTTCAAAAAAAACGCGCACAAACAAAACAGGAAATTCCAACTTCCTCAATGCCTGATATTGTATTTATGCTACTTCTCTTTTTTATGGTAACAACAACCCTTAGAGAAGTTGATGTTTACGTGCAATATCAATTACCGCAAGCGGAAGCGATTGAAAAAATAGAAAACAAAAGATTGGTTTCCTACATTTGGGTTGGCAAAAGCGGAAGAATTCAGTTGGAAGACGCAATTGTTAAGGTTGACGAAATTCAACCGATTATGTATAAAAAAAGACAAGCGTTGCCGAACGTGATTGTTTCGTTGCGTATCGATAAAAATTCCGATATGGGAATCGTAACCGATATTCAACAGGAACTTAGAAAAGCGGACGCGCGACGCATAAATTATTCGGCTATGGTTAAAGAATAACGAATAATTTTTTTAATAGAACAGGCAGGTTGTAAGTTTTATAGCCTGCCTTTTTTTTTGAATAACAAAATACCATTAACGCGGAGTTCAAGATGAATCTCAAAGATAAAATTAACACCGATTTGAAAGAAGCGATGAAAAGCGGCGATAAAGTCCGTTTGCAAACCGTTCGCTCGATTCGCGCGCTTATTTTGGAATTTGAAAAAAGCGGCGCAAACCGCGAAATGACCGAAGAAGACGAAATAAAGCTTTTGACTTCTGCCGCAAAAAAGAGAAAGGACGCAATTGAGCAATACCGCAATGCCGGACGCGAAGACCTTGCGGAAAAAGAGGAAGCCGAACTTAAAATTATTGAAACTTATTTGCCGGAACAATTAAGCGAAAAAGAAATAGAAGCGAAAGTTAAAGAAATTGCGGCGAAAGTCGGCGCGACCGAAAAGAAAGATTTCGGCAAATTAATGGGCGCGGCAATGAAAGAGCTTAAAGGGAAAGCTGACGGAAATTTAATCAGAAAAGCTGCGGAAAAAATTTTGAGTTAAAATGAATTATGTTGACGTAATTATTCTTGTTGCGCTTGTTATTGGGTTTGCGCTCGGCTATAAGGACGGCATTATTCGCAAATTAATCGGGCTTGTCGGATTAATTCTCGCGGTGTTGTTCGCCTATATGTTCTCCGATTCGCTCGGCGTGGTTCTTTCGCCGTATTTTAACGACGATGCGAGTCTCTCGCGAATTATTGCCGCTCTGTTGATATTTTTCGGAACGTTGGCGATTGTTTCTATTATTAAACGCATTGTTCATCCGGCGGACAAAGTCAATAAATTTGTAAATCAATTTCTCGGCGGATTATTCGGCGCAACGCAAATGGCTTTTTTCTTGAGCGGATTTCTCCTCTTTTTCCACATCTTTAATTTGCCTCCGGAAAATATTCGCGAGCATTCCAAACTTTACAAGCCAATTTATTCCGTTATTCCTACTACTATCGATTTGCTTACCGGCGAAAACAACACGGAAGAACTTTTCAATAATTTCCTTAAAAAATTTGAAGAAGCCGAAAAAGCAACCGAAGTATGAGCGAAGACGAACTATACAAAAAATTAGAGTACGACAAAGTACTTGAATTTATTGCCACGGAAGCGCATTCGGTTCTTGCAAAAGAAAAAATTTTATCTCACAGGCCTTTCGAAAACTTGCCGGAAGCAAAACATTACGGCGAATTAATTTCCTCAGCAAAAAGACTTTTGGAAGAAGGCTACGAACCGCCTTACACATTTGACGGCGATTTAACGGAAAGCTTTTCGAAAAGTAAAATCAAGGGTTTTACGCTTGAGCCGAAAATAATTTTGAGATTTGCAGAACTGCTTTTTGTTTCCCGCGCGTATTTGCGTTACTTAAATTCAACAGAATTGGCGGAAACGCTCAAAAAAGAATTTGAGGATTTCCTTTATTCCGATTACCCTTTTGAAAAAGCGATTGAAAAAATAATCGATAAAAGCGGCGCGGTTCGCGACGACGCCTCGCCGAGACTTCGCGAAATACGGCGCGAGATTACAGAGAAAAATATTTTACTTCGCAAAGTTGCCGAAAAGAAATTGCGCGAGTTAAGTAATGCGAAAGTTGTTCAAGAAGAATTTTTAACTTTACACGATGGCAGATTTGTTTTGCCGGTGAAAGCCGAATTCAAAAGACAAATCAGAGGATTTATCCATTCGGAATCCGCGACCGGACAAACCGTTTACATTGAGCCGGAAGAAATTCTAAATCTTAACAACGAAATAATTTCGCTCGGCTTTGAGGAGAAAAGAGAAATTGCGCGGCTTTTGGGCGAACTAACAAAACGCGTAGCGGAAATAAGCGAAGAGCTTTTGCGAACGATGCGCGCGCTTGCGGAAATAGAAAAAATTTTCGCCGCCGCGCGTTATTCAATTAAATACGATTGCGCCTTTCCTTCGCTCGATAACAAAAAGCCGGAAACGATTTTGCAAGCGCGTCATCCGGTTCTTTTACGCTCGCTTGGCAAAAAGAAAACCATTCCGCTTGATTTGAAGTTTGAAGATTACAAAGTAATTTTAATTACCGGTCCAAACGCTGGCGGGAAAACCGTTGTTTTGAAAACAGTCGGGCTTTTGAATTTGCTCGTAAAATCCGGGTTGCACATTCCGGCTAGCGCCGATTCCAATTTTAATTTTTTCGATAAAATAATGATTGACATCGGCGACGAACAATCCATTGAAGAAAATTTAAGTACGTTCAGTTCGCATCTTTCAAATATTAAAAAGATTTTGGACGAAGCCGACGAAAACTCGCTTGTGTTGCTCGACGAAATCGGCACGGGCACAGACCCTTCCGAAGGCGCGGCTCTTGCCGCCTCAATTTTACTTGAGCTTGCAAACAAAGGCGCGCGCGTTTTGGCTACGACGCACCACGGAAATTTGAAAGCGCTTGCCAACGAAACGGACGGCTTTCAAAATGCGTCGCTTGAATTTGATTTGGAAAAAATAGAGCCGACTTTCCGACTTTTGCAAGGCGAACCGGGCGCAAGTTACGCGTTCGAAGTGGCGGAAAGGATTGGACTTTCTGAAAGATTAATAAAAAAAGCGAAAAGTTTCATCGATGAAAAGGCGAACAAAACGGAAGAACTTCTCGTCGATTTACAAAAGCGCGCGGCTGAGCTCGGCAAGAAATTACGCGACGCTGAACTTGAAAATTCACGGTTGCGCGGACTTGCGAATCTTTACGAAAAGAAAACGAAAGAACTTGCCGAGCGGAAAAGTAAAATTCTAAACGAAGCGAAAAAGGAAGCCGGTTTAATAATTTCCGAAGCGAATAAGAAAATTGAAAGAGCGATTAAGGAAATTAAGGAAAACAAAGGCGCGCGCGAAAGCATCAAAAAGGCGAAAAGCGAAATTGAAAACTTCAAGCAAAAGATAAAAACCGAAGAAAAACCGCAAGCGCCGGAAGAAATTAAAGTCGGCGATTTTGTGCGGATTGCTTCTACAAGCGCGGAAGGAATCGTTGAAAATATTGGCCGGAAGAAAAATTTGGCTACGGTCGTAGCCGGCGCGGTGCGTATTTCCGCGAAGTTGAGCGAGCTTGAAAAAATCAAAAAAAGAAAAAAGAATAACGAAACTTTCTCGAAAATTAATTATTATTCACAATTGCAAAATTTGCGTCTCGATATTCGCGGCAAAAAGCCGGAAGAGATTGAATTTGAAGTGGTAAAATTCATAGACGACGCATACGCGACAAACAGTAAAGAAGTGGAAATTCTACACGGAAAAGGAACCGGCGCATTGAAACAAACCGTTCACAAATTACTTCGCGAACACGAATTTGTCGAGGATTTTCATTTCGCAAAAGTTGAAGCCGGCGGCGAAGGAATTACCGTAATAAAATTGAAATAG
>WGAL01000041.1 GCA_015494845.1 Melioribacteraceae bacterium | reverse complement strand
CTATTCTAACGACTCTAATCAAAAGCGCAAATCCGGCGGCTTTACTCGCAACCGAAAGATACGCGGTAATTGGAATCGGCGCGCCTTCGTAAACGTCAGGCGTCCAGAAATGAAACGGAACGGAAGAAATTTTGTATCCGATTCCGGCAAACACAAAAATTGCGGCGATAGTCAAAGTGATAAATTTTATTCCTTCAACGTTTCCGTATTGCGCAATCGAGTAGAGATTTGTGGTTCCGTAAAGTCCGTATAAAATTGAAATACCGAACAACATAATTCCGGACGAAACCGCGCCGAAAATCATATATTTTAACGAAGATTCGGCAGGGCGTTTGTTTAATTTCAGAAATCCGGCTAAAACGTAAGACGAAAGCGACATCAATTCAAGCGAAAGATAAATTAAAATCAAATCGCTTGCGGAAACTAGCGTCATCATCCCGAGTATCATACCGAAAATCAACGTGTAATACTCGCCTGAGCGCGGTTTTACGGATTTAATTTCGTTCGAGGATAATGACATAAAAATAACGAAGAAAGAAGATAATATGATAATTATCTTAAAGAACGTTCCCATCGGATCGACGGAAAACATTCCGTATTTTGCGTTGGCGTCAGTCAAAAACGCGGTTTGCGTTACCGAAGTTTGCGCGGTAAGCGTAAAAAACGTAATAACCAACCCAATCAATCCGATGTAGGGAACAATCTCTTTTTTATCTTTGAAAATCAAATCAAAGATTAAAACAACCACCAGCGTAACCGAAACAACGACTTCCGGTTTTATAAACGCTATCGATTCTATGAAATTTTCTAAACCCATAATTTATGTCAATATCCTAAATTCTTTCTAAAATCCGGCTGTATTAATAAACGTTACAAATGTTTGTATCGATGTATGTAAGAAATTCAACGCGGTTGAAGGTTGAATTCCCAAATAAAGAATTACGAGAGAAAGAGGAACGAACATTAAATATTCTCTCGGAGTCAAATCTTCGAAGAAGCTCCATTTTTCATTGAACTTGCCGAAGAAAATGCGTTGCAAAGTCCAAAGCATATAAGCGGCTCCGAGCAAAATTCCAAGCAATGCGACAATCGTAATCGTTCTTGTTACTTCGTATCCGAACGCGCCAATGAAAACAAGCGATTCGGAAATAAATCCGCTTAATCCCGGCAAGCCAATTGCAGCAAAGAACGCTACGGTAACAAATCCGGTGTAAACAGGCATCTTCGTCGCCAATCCGCCAAATTCGTAAATACCGCGGGTGTGCGCTCTGTCGTAAACAACGCCTACAATCAAGAAGAGCATTGCCGTAATTGTTCCGTGATTAAACATTTGGAAAATCGCGCCTTCAATGCCCGTAACCGAGAGCGACGCCATTCCCAAAAGAACGTAACCCATGTGGGAAATTGATGAATAAGCGATAAGTTTCTTGAAATCTTTTTGCGCGAGAGCAACTAATGCGCCGTAAATAATATTGATTACTCCGAACAATCCGATATACCAAGCAAGTTCTCTTGTAATTTCCGGGAATAGCGGATAACTGATTCTCAAAATTCCGTAAGTTCCCATTTTCAAGAGAACGCCCGCCAAGATAACGCTTATCGGCGTCGGCGCTTCAACGTGAGCGTCTGGCAACCAAGTGTGGAACGGGAACATCGGGATTTTTATCGCGAAACCTATAAACATAAATATATACGCAATCAATCGCCAGTTGTGCGGATTTTGCGGCGATAAGATTCCGTCTTTAAGATAAGCGGAACTTAATTTTGTTAATTCAATCAAGTTAAACGTATGGACTTGCGTTCCGCCAACATTTTCTACCGCGCTGAAATACAGCGCAATCATTGTAATCAAAATAAAGATACTACCGAACAATGTGTAAATAAAGAACTTGATAGCGGCGTATTCTTTTCTCGGACCGCCCCAAATTCCGATTAGGAAGTACATCGGCAAAAGCATTACTTCCCAGAAAACATAGAACAAGAAGAAATCGAGCGCAACAAAAACGCCCATCATACCGGTATCGAGCAAAAGGAACATTAAGAAGTAACCTTTTATCGATTTCGGTATATTCCACGACGAAATCGTAGCGATTGTCGAAACAAAAGCGGTGAGGAAAACCATCAAAATGCTAAGTCCGTCAACGCCGACGAAATAATCGATTTTAATTGTTCCTATCCAAGAAACATTGGGAATTGTTATCCAGCGAGCTTTTTCAACAAACTGAAACGTGCTTGAATCCAAAATGCCGGCTTTCGAGAAATCGAACGAAAGCAACATAATGATAGCCAATACCAACTGCAACAAAGTTGCGCCGAGCGCCGTGTAACGAATTGCGTTGGTTTGGTCTTTCTTCAAAAATAGGATAACGACCATTCCCATAATCGGGAGAAACGTAATCAGTGTTATAATCGGAAAATTCATCTCTATTATCCAGTCCTATGTTTATTATTCCAAACTAATTAAAAAAACGGCAAAAAGATTATAAACAAAATTATAACCGAAATTACGGCTAGCAGAACGTAATTTTGCACCTTGCCGGTTTGTGTTTTCTTGAACGCGAAACCGAAAAATCCGCTTAAAAACGCAACGAGATTTACAAGTCCGTCAACGACGTATGTATCGAACCAGCCGCTTAATCTCGATGTTCCGCGAGTTAGCGCCGCCGCGCCGTTTACCGCGCCGTCAACAACTTTCGCGTCAAAAACGGACAAACCTTCGCTCGTTCTCAATGTTCCGGCGATAAACGTCGCTTCGTAAAGTTCGTCGATATACCATTTATTCAACGAAAAATCATAAAGCCACGGCATTGATTTCGCCAATTTATCCGGATCGACTTTGCGCCACAGATAAATCCAAGTCGCAAGTAAAATTCCGCCAAGAGCCAAAATAATCGACAAAATCATCGTTGGGACGTGCGCTTCGTGCATTGCGTGCATATACATTTCGGAATGAATTACTTCCTCGCCTTCCGCGCTTTCATGGCTTTCGTGAGCCGTAGTTTCCGCAACTGCGCGTTCGCCGTGCGCTTCCGCTTCTTCGCTTTGCATAAAGTTAAATCTCATATCTTGCGGAACGACGGTTGTTTGTTTTTCAATTTTATTCAAGAACCAACCGGCTTCCGGATCCATCGGGTTTGGAGTGTACCAAATCCAAATTGAAAGTGTAGCTAAAACAATAAGCGGAATTGTCATTACTTTCGGAGATTCGTGCGCGTGTTCGTATTTGTGCATATCGCGCGGTTCGCCGTGGAAAGTCATATAAACCAATCTGAACATATAAAACGCCGTCATAAACGCAACTACAAATCCGAATACCGCAATCGACCAATGTCCGGTTAACATTCCGAACGCGTAAGTTCCCGCAAGCAAACCGTCTTTACTTAAGAAACCGGAGAATAACGGAATACCGGAAATCGCAAGCGTTGCGACAAGAAACGTGTAATAAGTAATCGGCATTTTCTTACGCAAGCCGCCCATTTTACGCATATCTTGTTCATGGTGCATTGCGTGAATTACGGAACCTGAGCCCAAGAACAACAACGCTTTGAAAAACGCGTGAGTAACCAAATGGAAAAACGCAAACGCGTACGCGCCGACTCCAACCGACATTACCATATAGCCCAATTGGCTGACGGTTGAATAAGCCAAAACTTTTTTGATGTCGTTTTGCGTAATTGCAATTGAAGCGGCAAGAAACGAAGTAAACGCGCCGACCAAAGCAATTACAAGTAAAGCGTCTGCGGTAAGCATTACGAAAATTTTAGTAAGCATATAAACGCCGGCGGCGACCATCGTTGCGGCATGAATTAACGCGCTCACAGGCGTTGGACCTTCCATTGCATCCGGCAACCAAATGTGCAACGGAAATTGCGCCGATTTACCGACAGCGCCCATAAAAATCAAAATGCCGGCGGCGGTAAGTCACGCTTCGCTTCCGAAAGGAATATTTCCGGCTCCTATTTGAGCAAAAATCTTATCGAAAGTAAACGTGTGATAATTCGTAAACAAAATTAAAATTCCGAGCCACATTCCCATATCGCCAACGCGGTTGGTAAGGAACGCTTTTTTGCCAGCGTTCGCCGCAGAATCTTTCTCGAACCAAAAACCGATTAACAAGTACGAGGACAAACCGACGAGTTCCCAGAAAATATACATCATCAGGAAATTATCGGCTAAAACTATACCGAGCATCGAGAACGTGAAAATTCCCAAATAAGAATAGTAGCGGGAAAAACGAATATCGCCGCGCATATATTCCAATGAATAAACGTGAACTAAAAAACTAATCAGATTCACCACAAACAACATAAACGCCGTAACGTTAGTGATTTCTATTCCCAAATCGATATGCAACGCTCCGATGCCGTAAACTTTTCCGAAATCAATCCAAGTAAAATAACCGCTGATTTTTTCGTGCGCGTAAACGAAAAGTTTTTCGTAAGCGACGTAAAGCGTAAGCAACATATTTGTTGCAAGAATTCCGATTTCAAGATTAACCAACTTCGGCATTCTTTTGCCGAAAAGAACAACCGTCACAAATCCGAATAATGGTAAAAATAATATTATCAACGATATTGTAATTAATTCTGAGCCGTGCATAATTTCCTATTCTTTAAGTTTGTTTACTTCGTCAACATTAATGTGCAAGTAAGTTCTGTAGATATTGAGAACAATCGCAAGCGCGATAGCCGCTTCGGCGGCGGCTAAGATTATTACGAACAACGCCATTAATTGTCCGTCCCAGCCGAAATGCCCGAAGTGGGAAAAAGCCACAAAATTTATATTTGCCGAGTTAAGTATTAATTCGATTCCCATAAGAACCATAACCGCGTTCTTGCGAACAATTACGGCGTAAAGTCCGAACGAAAAGAGAATCGAACTCAAAATCAAAAAATGCGTTAATCCGACGTGAGCCAAATTTATTTCTCCTTATTGTCGTTTCTTGCCAAAGTTGCCGCTCCGATAAGAGCGATAAGTAAAATAATTGCGAGCAATTCAAACACAAACGAATAATGCATTAGCAATTCGGTTCCTATTGATTTAATTGTCGTTCTCGGAAATTGCGGTTGCAGAACCGTCCAATTTGTTTCCGTCATAATAAAAATTAAGAACGCGGCAAAAATTCCGATTGTTACGATTGTCGGAATTACAAACGTGCTTTCGTTTCTGATTTCTACGCTTGTGATTTTATTGGTAAGCATAATACCGAAAAGCAAAAGCACCAGTATTCCGCCTACGTAAACCATTAATTGCACAACGCCGATAAAATCGGAACCCAACATAACGTAAATTCCCGCAACGCCGAGAAATGTAAACAAAAGCGAGAACGCCGAATGCGCCAAATTCTTCGACGCGACAACTATCGCCGCCGAAGCGATTACCAATATTGCGAACAAATAAAATACTATATCGTATAATTCCATTTTCTCTACTGCTTTTTATCGGATGAAGTTTGATTGTTATCGTCTTTTTTCTCTTTTTCTTCTTTTGCGGCGGCTTCCGCCTTTGCTTTCGCTGCCGCTTCGGCTTTTGCCTTTGCCGCGGCGGCTTTCTGAGCGGCTTTTTCCGCCATAAATTCTTCGTATTTCTTTTTCTTCTCGGCTATTTCAACCAAGTTCAAATTACTGAAGTTGTAAACTAATTCTTCGCGTTTATCTTCCGAAAATTCAAAAACCTCCGTCATATAAATACATTCGGTCGGACAAGGGAAAACGCATAATTGGCAATACATACATTTTGCGAAATCGATTTCGAACTTGGTCACCCAAAGCGCTTTTTTCGTTCCGAGCGAAGTATTGCCGGGTTCGTCGCCAGGAACCGCTTTAACCGTTTCAATATTAATACACTGAACGGGGCAAGCCCTTTGGCATTGCATACAACCGATGCAATCGTCGATGTTTACGTAAAGTCTGTTTCTCGCTCTATCAGGTATCGGACGATGTTCGTCAGGATATTGAATTGTAACGGCAGGAACAAAAAGATGCTTAAACGTAATTTTCATCCCGATAAATATCGTCCAGAGCGCTTCCCATGTATTTTTCAGATATTTTTTCATCTCAATACTAATCTATAAATTCTATAAAATTGTGATAAATCCAACGACTAAAAGAACCGTAACCGCGTACGGAAT
>WGAL01000040.1 GCA_015494845.1 Melioribacteraceae bacterium | reverse complement strand
CCTACCTTAAAGGAGCAAGCACCTTTAAGGTAGTTCACCTCTTTCAAGACAAGACAATTTATCTACTTGCTACTTGCTTCTTGCTTCTGTTTAATTCCCGCACTCCTGCGCCAAGAACAAAGAACTAAAAATTACGGTTTTTCAATTCCGCTTTTCGTAAGAATTAAATTTTTTACTTTCCCTTTTTCGCCGGTAAAATCAATTTTTTCACCGTCGATATAAATTTCGATTCCGCCGGAATTTCCGATTAACAAATTAACTATGCGGTCGGCTTGGATTGTCCTCCCAATTTCAGGATAAAGCATAAATTCTTCGGTTTTGTCAAAATCGATTTGCGCGCGCACCCACACAGTATCGGTTCCCATTAACTTTAAGCTGAACGGATTAACCGGAACCTGCGGCATTTGTTGCGCCGCTTCCGTTTCTTGTTTTATTGCATTTTTTATTTCGTTGTTTTTTACGGTATGTTCGTTTGCATTAATCTTAGCTTTGTTTTGTTCCGTCGTGCTTTTAATCTCTTTATGCGCCGGCTCTTGCGGAATATTTATTTCCTGTTTAACCGTTTGAGTCTGATATTTGTTTTCGACAATTATTTCATCTTCGCCGTTTCCGCTAAAAACAAAAATTAAAATAATTGCAAGAACCGCAATCCCGATTCCTCCGTAAATAAACAAAGCGTTTTGTTTTTTCTCCGAAGAATTTTGCTCCGCGTCGTGAATTTCTTCTCCAAAATTCTTTTCGTCGGTTTCCGCTCCTTTCAAATTTTCAGTCTTTTCTTCTTTTACTTCTTCTTGCGAGCCGTAATTAACGCCTTCCTTTGCGAGTTCGTATTTTCTTAAAGTTTCTTCAACGTCCAAATCAACTTCGTTGGCAAATTCGCGAATAAACGCACGAATGTAAACTTCCGGTAAAATAGAATAATTTCCGTTTTCAAGCGCTTCGAGAAATTTAACGTCAATTTTCGTATTGGCGTGCAAATCCTTAATTGAAATTCCTTTTTCTTCGCGAGCGGTTTTTAACTCCTCGGCAAATTTTTTCAATTGTTCGTTAGCCATAATTTATCCTATTATCTTTTTCTTCTTAATTTGGCGGCAAATGAACCGTCCATACCGTGAATATGCGGAAAAGTTTCGACGCATTTCGTTTTTTTACTTACGAGTTCAGGCGGAAAAGTTTTATCGGCCGGAACGAGCTCGAAATCCAAATTTTCGTCAAGGAATTGTTGCACAATTTCGAAATTTTCATCCGGCTCAATCGTGCAAGTGCTGTAAACAACGTATCCGCCAGGTTTTACGAGTTCGGCGGCTTTTTTTAATAAATCGAGTTGCAACGGATTTAATTTTTTAATATCCATCAACGCGCGTTTCCATTTGATATCCGGTTTTTTCGATAGCGTTCCCAATCCGGAACAAGGAACGTCAACCAGAACGCGGTCAAATTTTTCTTTGTCTTCAAATTCGAGCGCGTCTATCGCGATTGTTTTTACGGTGGATACGCCGAGTCTGTCCAAATTTTTTCTAAGAACATTGAGTCGCGAATCGTATTTATCAATTGCCACAATTTCGCCGGAATTGTTCATCATGTCGGCAAGAAGAGCCGTTTTCCCGCCAGGCGCGGCGCACAAATCCAAAACGCGGTGTTCGGCTTTAACGTCGAGCAAATAACACGGCAAACCGGCGCTTTCGTCCTGAATCGTAAAATAACCGGCTTGAAACTCTTCCCAATCCGAAAACGGAATCATCTTTTCAATCTTAAAGTAACCAGGTAAATATTTCCCCTCGGTAAAATCGATTTCTCTTTTTCTTAATGCGTTTTTAATTTCTTCAGGATTGCTTTTAATATTATTTACCCGAATAGTCAATTTCGGACGCTCATTATTGGCAATCGCAAGTTGTTCCGTAAAATCGCGCCCGTAGCGTCTAATCCAGCGTTTAACAAGCCAAACCGGATGAGAATAATAATTGCTGATGTAGTAAACCGCTTCGTCGCTCGGCGAGGGAAAACTGATTTTATTTTTGCTTCTGATAATATTTCTCAAAACCGCGTTTGTAAGATTTGCCGCTTTTTGTCCTTGAAGTTTTTTTATGTATTCCACGGCATCGTTTACAATTGCGTAATCCGGAATTTTATCGAGAAAAAGAATTTGATAAACGGCGACGCGCAAAGCGTTTTTGATATCGGAAATGCTTTTGGCGTATTGTCCTTTGTAAAAGCCTGTAAGAACCCAATCGAGCCGGCTCATCCAGCGAATTACACCGTGAACGAGCTCGTAGAGCAACGCTTTATCTTGCGGCGAAAGTTCATTGCGGCGGATTTCAGCATCGATGAGTTTATCGAGATACGCGTCCGTCCTATCAATTCTGTTGAGAATTTTTACCGCAAGACCGCGAGGCCCGCTGAAAATTGATTTTTGTTCGTTATTGTCGACGTTGTCCGTCATAAGATTTTAATTTTTTTCGAGAAACAAATTTACGAAAAAAAATTGTTAGGAATTTTTAGGATTTTATTTGGTTTGGAAAATAAACGTAGAAACGCAATTTATTGCGTCTCCATTTGAAAAGATAAATTTTAATCGTAAAATAATTTACCGTTATTTCGAGTTTACAAAAGCGATTTAATCATTCCACCATCAACTTGAATAGTTGTTCCAGTAATAAATGCCGCTTTTTCGGAAGCAAGAAACGCCGCCATCGCCGCAAGTTCTTGAGGTTTCCCGAATCTTTTTACAGGCATAACGTTTGTCATCTCGGAAAAAATTTCTTCGTAAGTTCTTCCGGTTTCTTTTGCGCGAAACTCAATTAACGATTTTAACCTTTCAGTTAAAATATGTCCAGGCGCAATGTTGTTTACCGTAATTCCGAATTCAGCGTAAGTGTTCGAAAGCGTTTTTGCAAATGCCGTAAGCCCGCTTCTAAACACGTTTGACAAAAGTAGATTATCAACCGGTTGTTTGACCGATAAGGAAGTAATATTTATAATTCGTCCCCACTTGCTCTTTTTCATTGAAGGAATAACAAGTTCCGTAAATTTAACGGCGCTTCGCAAAACTTGTTTGTAACCGGCGTCCCAATCAGATTTTTGCATATCTTCAAAATATCCGGCTTTAGGCCCGCCACAATTATTAACAAGGATATTAACTTCGCCAAAGTTTGAAATAACGGCTGAATAAAACTCTTCGATACTGTTTTCGTTGTTTAAATCACAAGTTTTAGCAAAAACATTGTTGCCGAACTTTGCTTGAAATTCTTGAAGGGTTTTATTCAAATTTTCCAGGTTTGAAGAACAGAATGCCACTTTCGCGCCTTCTTCCAATAAGGCTTCAACAACGGCGCGACCTAACCCCTTGCTTGCTGCTGTTACAATTGCAACCTTGTTTTCTAATCCTAAATTCATCTTTTGCCTAAAATTTATTTTTTATTTTGCTGTTCAAGTACAATCTTTTCGGTATCGAGCGAAATCACAGGCTCTTCGTTTGTCGGAATTCTCAACACTTTTACTTGCGAATCATCTGTTGTGAGAATTGCTTCGCCTTG
>WGAL01000039.1 GCA_015494845.1 Melioribacteraceae bacterium | reverse complement strand
GCCGTAAACAACGAACCGAGCAACGCGATGAACGAAATATACTCGGCGGTAGTGTGCAGTAAGTCGTGAAAATCTTTTAGATAGAAAATATAGTAACTTGCAACAAATACGCCGAGAACCAAAGAAACGGCGGGATAATATTTTTCCCAAAAATGGCTGTAAAAAAGCGGACCGGTTGCAATCATTAAAAGAAGAAGAACAAAAGGAATAACCATATACCCGGAAGGCAAAACGTGATGCTCTTCTTCCGCAACTTCATTAGCAGCCGCTTCGTGAGAAGTTTCAGTTTGATGAACTTGCTCTTGAACGGCTTTTTCGCCGTGAGTTTCCTGCGCATAAACTTGCGTATTGGAAATTGAAACGGCTAAGAAAATCAAAAGTAAAACAGAAAATAATTTTTTCATTTTAGCGCCAAATTTTGTTTGTAAATAAGTTTGTTTTTTATTTCCGTTTTTTACGGCGTGTTTCTGTAAATCATTCTCGGGAACGGAATCGCTTCGCGCAAATGTTCCAACCCGCAAATCCACATAACGGTTCTTTCAAGACCCAAACCGAAACCGCTGTGCGGAACCGAGCCGTAGCGTCGCAAATCCAAATACCATTGGAAGAAATCCAACGGCAAATTATGTTCTTTAATTCTTTGAACCAAAGTATCGTAATCGTCTTCGCGTTGGCTTCCGCCGATAATTTCGCCGTAACCTTCCGGAGCGAGAACATCGACCGCAAGCGCGAGTTTTTCGTTTTCAGGGTCGCGTTTCATATAAAACGCTTTTACGGCGGCGGGATAACGGTGCACCATTACCGGACGGTCGAATTGTTCGGAAATTACGGTTTCGTCCGGCGCGCCGAAATCGTCGCCCCATTCGAATTCGCGTCCTTGTTTATGTAAAATTTCAACCGCATCGTCGTATGAAATCCGCGGGAACGGACGTTGCACTTTTTCGAGTTTCGAAGTGTCGCGTTCCAAAATTTTAAGTTCTTCTTTTCTTTCTTCCAAAACGGTTTGAACAATGTATTCCAAAAATTCTTCCGCCAAATCCATATCGTCGTCCAAATCGTAAAACGCCATTTCCGGCTCAACCATCCAAAATTCTGTCAAGTGCCGGCGCGTTTTTGATTTTTCCGCGCGGAAAGTCGGGCCGAACGTGTAAACTTTTCCGAACGACATTGCGCCCGCTTCGGCGTAAAGTTGGCTCGATTGAGTTAAATACGCTTTCCCCAAATCGAAATAAGGCGTTTCAAACAGCGTCGAAGTGCCTTCGCTTGCGTTTGGAGTGATTATCGGTCCGTCAAACAAAACGAAATCGCGCGAATCGAAGAAATCGCGAATTGCTTTTACTATTCTGTGTCTGATTTTTAAGATTGCGTGTTGCTTTTTGGAACGCACCCACAAATGGCGGTGATCCATTAAAAATTCAATGCCGTGTTCTTTCGGCGTAATCGGGTAATTTTCCGATTTTCCGATTAATTTCAAATCGACCGCGTCGAGTTCGTAGCCGCCCGGCGCGCGCGGTTCTTCTCTTACCGTTCCGGTAACTTCAAACGAACTTTCCTGGGTGATTTTATCTGCGAGGTCAAAAACTTCTTCGCTTACGTTTCCCTTGAAAACAACGCATTGCAAATAGCCTGTTCCGTCCCTCAAAATTAAAAATTTTATTTTCCCGCTCGAACGTTTGTTGTAAAGCCAACCTTTTAACGAAACTTTTTCCCCGACGTAAGATGCCAAATCTTTGATGTAAATTTTAGGTCTAATCATATTTCCGCTTTATTTTTTTTAACAAGATTGTAAATATATTTATGCTTTAAGTTAATATCAAAAAAAGTTTGGATTGAAAAACTAACGGCTCAAAAAAATTTGTGAAAAACGGATTTATTATGATAATTTTCAAAACGCGTATTTAATTTTTTGAAAATAAAACGGAGTTGATAATGAACAAAGATTTGATTTTGGAAAAACAACAACAGGCGGTTGAAATTCTTAACGAAAAAGGCATCGATATGTGGATGACTTTTGTCCGCGAAACCGGAAACATTAAAGACCCGATGCTCGATATGATTGTGGGAACAAACGCAACTTGGCATTCGGCTTTTATTATTACGAAAGAAGGCGACACGATTGCGATTGTCGGCTCGCTCGAAGAAGCGAATATGAAGATTGTCGGAACGTTCAAAACCGTTATTCCTTATTTGAAATCAATTAAAGAAGATTTAATTAACACGCTGGAAAAATACGACCCGCAAAAAATTGCGGTGAATTTTTCGCGCAATTCAACTCTTGCCGACGGCTTAACGCACGGAATGTATTTGGAATTAATCGATTTTCTGAAAGACACTCCGTACAAAGACAGAGTCGTTTCTTCGGAAGAAATTGTTGCGGCGTTGCGCGGAAGAAAATCCGACACCGAACTTGCGATTATGCGCGAGGCGGTTGTGAAAACACTTGAAATATTCGACGAAGTTACTGAATTCTTGTGCGCCGGAATTTCTGAAAAAGACGTCGCGAATTTTGTTTTTGGCAAAGTTGAAGAACGCGGCTACGGCTACGCTTGGGAAAAAGAATATTGTCCGTCGGTTTTTACCGGACCGGATACCGCAGGCGCACATTCCGGACCGACCGATAGAATAATTCAACCCGGACACGTCGTGAATATGGATTTCGGAATTAAGTATAAAGGTTACTGTTCTGACTTGCAACGCACTTGGTATATTTTACGCGAAGGCGAAACGGAAGCGCCGGAAGAAGTCCAACGCGGATTTAATGTAATTAAAGAATCAATTGAACTTGCGGCGAAGGCAATTAAACCTGGCGCAGTCGCGTGGGAAATTGACGCAATAGCGCGAAATTACATCGTAGAACACGGCTACGAAGAATATCCGCACGGTTTGGGACATCAAGTCGGAAGAGTTGCACATGACGGCGGCGCGTTGCTTGCACCTCGCTGGGAACGTTACGGAAATCTTCCGTATATGACTTTGGAAGAAAGACAAGTTTTTACTATTGAACCGCGTCTTACAATTCCTGGATACGGAATTGCGACGGTGGAAGTCGAGGTGGTCGTAACAAAAGACGGTTGCGAATTCCTTTCGCCGAACCAAGAAGAATTGTTTTTGGTTAAACCGTAAATTAATGAAGAATTAATGCGCCTTCGGCTAATTAAGAATGAAGAATTAAGAATGTAGAATTTGAACGTCTTTGCGAGGAGCGAAGACGTTAGTTCCCGACTTGGCGGGGCGACGCGGCAATCCACTACTCCGTCGCGTCATTGCGAGCGGAGTGAAACGAAGCGCGGCAATCTGCCGGTTTAGTAAGCAAAAACAAAATGTCTTGAACCATGATTAGAATGATTAATTGATTAGCATGCATAAAAATAATTTCCTTCAACGTACTTGTTCGTTGAAGGTAAAAAATAGCAAAAAATTATTAGCGTTTTGTTTGTTTTTCGCAGATTGCAAGCAATCTACGCTACAAAAAGGTTTTGTTATATTAAATGAAAGTCAAAAAAACTAAAAGGCAATTTCTAAAATCATGGAAATCATTCAATCACAGAAATCATGGTTCAAGACAACATGTTTAAACAGAAAACTTAAAAATTATGAACCTTAACTTAAACAATAAACTGCCCCGCGAGTTTTACGTTCGCGATACTTTAACGGTGGCGCGCGAACTTTTGGGAAAAATTTTCGTAAGAATTTTAGACGGCAAAATTCTCGCCGGCAGAATAATTGAAACGGAAGCGTACATTGCCGGCGAGGACGAATCGGCGCACAGTTCGCGCGGAAAAACAAAACGCAACGCGACGATGTTTGAAGAAGGCGGCTTGCTTTATGTTTATTTTACTTACGGAATGTATTATTGCTCAAACGTCGTAACGAACGAAAAGGGGAAAGGCGACGCCGTTTTGTTGCGGAGCATCGAACCGCTTGAAGGCATTGAAATATTCGCTCAAAATCGATTCGGCAAAACCGAAATTACCGGAAAAGAAAAGCGAAATCTTTTAAGCGGTCCCGGTAAAATTTGTATGGCGTACAAATTAACAAAAGCGGAAGACGGAACGGATTTGCTTGGCGATGAAATATTTATACTTGATGCGTCGACTGTTCCTGAAAATAAAATGGTTCAAACGACTCGCATCGGAATTTCGAAATCGAAAGAACTGCCTTGGCGGTTTTACGAGAAAGACAATCCATACGTTTCGAGGAAATAAATTATGAGAACGCTGAAAAACATTTTAATTAACACAAGGGGAAATTTTCTACGCGTCGCGGAAGTCAAATTTGCCGAAAACATTGAAGAAATTATTTGGAAATCGGATGAATTTTATTGGGAAGAAATTTCCGAAAGCGAAAAGAAGAAAAATTTTCTCGCAAAATATTTTTTGGAAGTGAGAAGTAATGATGAAATCGACGGCAAATTTAACTTGCTGACGCCAGGCGCAATTGACGCACACGTGCATTTTAATACGCCAGGATTTGAAGCGCGCGAAGATTTCGAGCACGGCACAACCGCGGCGGCGCATGGCGGCGTAACTACGATAATCGATATGCCTTGCACTTCGCTTCCGCCGGTTACAAACGCTGAAAATTTTGAAGAGAAATTGTCCGTAGTTAAAAATCGCTCGCTTGTCGATTTTGCTTTTCGTGGTGGCGTAAGAGGAAATGATTTTGACGAAAAACACGACATTGCAAAACAGATTGAAGAATTGGCAGAAAAAGGCGTTGTCGGATTTAAGGTTTATGTGACTTCAGGAATGGAAACATTTACAGATTTAACTTACGAACAAATAAAGGAAGCGGCAAAGGCAATAAAATCGGTAGGCAAACCGATGTGCGTTCACGCGGAAGATAAAGAGTTAGTAGTTTCGCGACGCGCAAAATTGCAAGCCGAAGGACGAACGGATTGGAAAGCGTATTGCGAAGCGCGGGACATAAAAGCGGAATTTGTCGCCGTAAAAAAAATAATCGATATTGCGAGAGAAACCGGAACGCGCACGCATATAGTTCATTTAAGTTCCGGCGATGCGCTAGACGAAATATCGCAAGCGCGGGAAAACGGCGTAAATATTACGGCTGAAACTTGTCCGCACTATTTGTTTTTTACGCAAAAAGATTTTGACAATCCGGAAATTTCCGCGTTCCTCAAAACCGCGCCGCCTGTGAAATTTGAAGAAGATAAAAATCGTCTTTGGCAAGGATTAAAAAATAACGAACTGGTTTTTATTACGACCGACCACGCCGGTTGCAATCCCGAGACCGAAAAAACAAGCAAGAATTTCTGGAAAGTTTACGGCGGTATTC
>WGAL01000038.1 GCA_015494845.1 Melioribacteraceae bacterium | reverse complement strand
GTCAGATGTGTATAAGAGACAGGGTTATTACTTTGAAGCCTGCCTTTTCAAGCATGGATTTTGCCGGTTCAGGAATTTTTCTCGTAATTAAAACTTTCTTTTGTTCTTTCATCGGATTTAAATTTTGTTAAGGTTGGAAAAGAAAAAAGGGAGAACAAAAATTCGTTCTCCCTAAAATGAAATTTTAGAATCCTAATTTTTCGAGATTTGCGACAGAATTTTTAACCGCTTCCACAGAATTGTTGAACGCCGCTTGTTCTTCTTCGTTAAGCGAAAGTTCGACTACCCTTTCGACGCCGTTTTCGCCCAACACAGCAGGAACTCCTACGTAGTAGCCTTCAACGCCAAACTCGCCTTTGAGGTAAACGCTACAAGGCAACAAGCGTTTTTCGTCAAGCAAAATCGATTTTGCCATTGCGATTGCCGCGGACGCAGGCGAGAAGAACGCGGAACCTGTTTTGAGAAGCGCGACAATTTCGCCGCCTGCTTTGCGGGTTCTTTCAATCATCGCGTCCATTACTTCTTTCGCTTTAGCTTTGTCTTGATATTTTCTTTCGAGCATTTCCATTACCGGAACGCCGTTTACGTTCGCGTAGCGAATTAACGGAACCATCGTGTCTCCGTGTCCGCCGAGAACCATTGCGTTTACGTCTTGAACCGAAACGTCGAGTTCCCAAGCGATAAACGAAGCAAAGCGCGAAGAATCCAAAACGCCCGCTTGGCCGATTACTCTTTCATGCGGGAAACCGGAAACTTTTTGGAAAAGCGTAACCATCGTATCGAGCGGATTGGAAATAATAATAACGATGGAATTTGGCGCATATTCTTTAACGCCGTTTGCAACGCTTGTCATAATTTTTGCGTTGGTTGTTAAAAGGTCTTCGCGGCTCATTCCTGGTTTACGCGGAACGCCAGCGGTGATAATTACAAGGTCTGCGCCTTCAATATCTTTGTAATCGTTCGTGCCTTTAAGATTCATATCGAAACGTTCGATACGCGATGCTTCGGCTATTTCCAAGGTTTTTCCTTGCGGCATATCTTCAACGACGTCAAACATTACAACGTCGCCTAATTGTTTGAGCGCAATTAATTGGGCGAGTACGCCGCCGATTTGTCCGCCGCCAATCAATGCGATTTTTTTACGTGCCATTTTTGTTTCTCCTAATTTTTGGTAAGAAATTCATTTTCTTGTCATACAAAATTAATAAAAAATAAGATAAGGTAGTCTAAGTTATTTTAAGTTGATAGAAATTAGAACGCAGATTTCAACTGATTTTATTATGATTAAAATGATAATGGAAAACGGAAATCGCTTAATTAATACGCAAATTGAAAATCGCGGTTAATCATAAAAAATTTTGGGTCTGAACAACAAAATTTTATTATGAAAAACTACGCTTCCGCTTTTTTTATTCCTTCTTCAAGTCCGTGTCCGTTCGGGCCGGATTCGCTTTTATGCAACATATAAGCGAAAAACAATCCGAAAAAGCCGAGCGTTGAAAAAATCCACATACCTGCCGTGTAACCGCCGGTTGCGTCGTTGACCGCGCCAATCAAAAAATTAAACGCCGCAAGTCCGATGTTTTGAATAAGCGTCATAAGTCCGTAAGCCGTTCCCAATTTCGATTCGTCGATAATTATCGCTACGGAGGGCCACATTACGGCAGGAATAAGCGAAAAAGAAATTCCCATCATTGCCATCGGGACGTAAAGCGAAATGTGCGTGTAATTCATAAGCAGGTAAACCGGGATTAACAAAAGCGAGCCGAGCATCATCATATAGGCGCGTTTGCCGACGTAATCGGAAAGCAAACCGAAAAGCGGCGTGAGAATCATTGCGAAAAGCGTAAGCATACTCGAAAGGAAGCCGCCGAATTCGCGCGAAACGCCATGAACGTCGATAAAAAACTTAACAGCAAAAGTTTGGAAAGGAAATATTGCGGAATAAAACGTTACGCAAAGCGCAACAATCCACCAAAACGATTTCGGGAAATTAAAAATTTCTTTCAATTTAATTTCGTCCTGTTTAGGCACGGGACGCACTTTGTAATGCTTTTCGGCGTAAACGTCCATCGTCCAATAAACGATTACGGAAAGCAGAGAAATCGTGGCGGCGGCGACCGAAACAAGCAAAGGCAATTGCCAATTCGTGTAAAGCGATTTTGCCCAACTCGGAGAATTTAACGCGGCAAAAGTTCCGAGACGCGCTATCGTTAAATTTATTCCGAATGCGAATGAAAGTTGCTTGCCTTTAAACCAACGTCCGAGGACAGTTGTAACCGCCACAATAAGCGATTCCGCGCCAAGCCCGAAAATCAATCTTCCGAGCGCCATTAAAAGAAGTTCGCCGCCGGAAAACGCTGTTAATAACGCGCCGATAAAACAAAGCAAAGCAAACAGAAAGGAAGAAATCCGCGTTCCGAATTTGTCGATAATTATTCCGCCAATCAAAACCATAAAAATATTTGGGAGACTGTAAATTCCGTTCAGCAGCCCGATATCTGCGTCGGTAAAATGCAATTGTTTGGCTAGCAAATCGGCAAGAGGACTGATGCTATCGTAAACATAATAGTTGCCGAACATTGCAAGACTGACGAATATTAAAATCGTCCAGCGGTAAAGCGCGGAAGGTTCTTTTTTCTGTTCTAATGAATTGGCAATTGTCATCGCAACACTCTTTTATTGGAAACAAAAAAGCAAATATAAGTAAAATAAACGTCTTGCGAGGAACGACGATGCGACTGACGTAGCTCCGCAATGACGGACGGCGCGGCATACGGACGGCGCGGTAATTTGCCTTAAACGAAAACAGCAAAGAAGAATTCCAGAGTAAAAATTCAATACAAAATCAGTGACGCTCTATGCTTTTTTTTAAAGTCGGTTTTTCTAGTTTTTCCAATTCGCCCTTTTTAAATTTTTCGAGAGCGTCTTTTACTTTCATCAATCTGGCAAGATAAACTTCCGCGCCTATTTCTTCAACCGTTTCAAATGCGCCGGGACCGATATTCCCGACAATAAATGTTTTGATTCCTTTTTCTGCCAAATCATACAAAACTTCGTGTTTTTCGCCGTGTCCAGGATTTTCAATCGCTTCAAAAGTATCGTTACCGGTATCGTATATAATGTAATAATTTGCGTGTCCGAATCTCTTTGCGATTTTGCTTTCCAAATTCGGTTCGTCGGCAACAAACAAAATCTTCATTTTTTCTTTTTCCTTCCTCTTTTTTTCGGTTTGTTCAATTCCTTTCTGAATTCTTCCCTGAATTTTTCCAATTTTGCGTTCTCTTCCAAAAGTCTGTCGCTCGAAAGTTGAATTCTGATTTTATTGCAAATCCATTTCAAACAACGCTTGTTTCCGAGTTTTGCGTACAATCTCGCCAACTCTTCTTTCGGCTTCGCAAACTTGCTTCCCATTTCCACAAGGTAACGAAAAATTTCCGCGGCAAGTTCAATGTTTCCCGCCTTTTTTTGTTTGCATGCAAGGTTGAGAAGTTCTTTCTCGAGTTTGATGTAATTTTGTCTTCGGCGTAAACGGATTTCCGCATCAGGCAAATCTTCGAACCCGGAACGCTTGCTTTTTATGAAATTAGGAGAAAATTTGTCTTCGTCCGTGTACGGATATTCGAATTCCTCGTCCAACAGCTTTTTTATTTTGGGCGTTAATTCGCTTTGCGGTATGAACGACAAATCTATTTTCATTTGAAGAATTTATTTTTGACGTACACAAATATAAAGCAATCGTAAAAAAAAGACAATCATAACTTATTTAAGGCATTTTCGAACCGTAAATTATTTGAATTAAAAGCCGTAAAATTTTTATATTGAATTGTATTTTATAACAAGCACTAAATTATATGAGAAAAGTTTTACTTTTCGCAATATTTTCATTGATATTTATTGCCGGTTGCATCAAAGAAAAACCGCAGAAAAAAGAGAATCCCGCCGTTAAGGAAGCGGTTTATACGCCATATATCGATTTACAAGAAATTCTTAAACGCGACACGCTAAAAGCAATTACCGGCTACAACGCATACAGTTATTTTATCTACCGCGGTCAGCCGATGGGTTACGAATACGAGCTTCTGAATCTGTTTGCCAAACATCTCGGCGTTCATTTGGAAATTATTATCGAACGCGATTTAACAAAAATGTTCGAGGATTTGCAAACAGGCAAAGGCGACCTTATCGCGTACAGTTTAACCGTTACTTCGGAACGACGGAAGAAAGTGGCGTTTACCGTTCCGTTAAGAACGACAAAACAAGTGTTGGTTCAAAGGCGTCCTGACGGTTGGCGAAGAATGACGTTAGACCAAATCAGAAAAAGACTTGTTACTTCACCGCTTCAACTTGCCGGCAAAGATATTTACGTAGCGGCAGGCTCGGCGTATATCGACAGATTAAAAAACTTGAACGAGGAAATCGGAGGCGGAATAAATATAATCATTGCAGATTCGAACCTAACGACGGAAGATTTAATACGAATGGTCGCCGACCGAGAAATCGATTACACGGTTGCGGACGATAATGTTGCTCTGTTAAACCAAGCGTATTACGATAATCTCGACGTTTCGCTGGAACTTTCCCTTCCGCAAAATATCGCTTGGGCGGTCAGAAAAACTTCGGTCAATCTTTTGCGCAAGTTAAACGAATGGATTACAGCGGAGAAAAACAAAGTTGAATATTACGTAATTTATCAGCGTTATTTTCAAAACAGATTGGCGTACAGAAGACGTTTGAAAAGCGATTTCTTTTCTCACACCGGCGGTAAAATTTCCGAGTACGACGACTTGATAAAAAAATACTCGCAAGAACTCGGTTGGGATTGGCGAATTGTGGCGTCTTTAATTTATCAGGAATCGCATTTTAATCCGAAAGCAAAATCTTGGGCAGGCGCGGTCGGCTTAATGCAATTGCTTCCGGTCGTGGCGGAAAAATACAACGTGAAGAATCTCGAAAATCCTTACGAGAATTTAAAAGCCGGAATGCAATATTTAAAATGGCTCGACGACTTCTGGGCGCGGTATATTAAGGATAAAGACGAACGAATAAAATTTGTTTTGGCGTCTTACAACATCGGTTTGGGGCATATTATGGACGCCCGGCGTCTCGCCGAAAAATACGGCGCAAATCCAAACGTCTGGGACGGCAATGTAGAAGTTTATTTATTAAAAAAATCCAATCCGAAATATTATAACGATCCTGTCGTAAAAAACGGCTACGCTTCCGGCAAAGAAACAATAAAATACGTTAAAGAAATTCTTAACAGATATTACCAATACAAAAGATTTATTTCGTAAAACAAGTTTAAATTACTCGCGAATTGTTCCAGCAAATAAATCGTCTCGCTAATAAAATTTGCGTCCGTGACATTCCATTAATTCAAACCCAATAAAACAAACCCTACTTTAGATACAACTCCATAACTTATTTAATTCAAATAACTTACAGATTTTTATTTTAGAAATTCAATTGCATTTTTGTGGCATTTTTTCCTTGCATTTAACTTATTTAGACATTATTTTGGGGACTGGTGGGGAAAAATGTTGAATAATGGGAATTTGGAAATGTTTATTGGAAGTTTTACATATTCGGTTGACTCAAAAGGTCGGGTTGCGATACCTGCCAAATTGAGAAAATACTTAAATCCGGAAGCGAACAACACGTTTGTGCTTACTCGCGGAACTGGGAAATATATCGATTTATACCCGATGGATTACTGGAAAAAGTTAACCGAAGAAAAACTGAATTCCCTGAATATTTTTGACCCGCAACAGATGAGATTTATTAGAATGTTTTTGCAGGAAGCGGTTGAAGATACTCTCGATTCCCAATCGAGAATTTTAATTCCCAAAAAATTACTTCAATATGCCGGTATCGAAAAGGAAGTTTTGATACTTGGCGCGATTAAGAAAATCGAAATCTGGAATCCTGAAATTTATAAACGATATTTGGAAGAAAGCGACATAAGTTACGAAGAAATTGCCGCCGAGGTAATGAAAGGCAGTGGAAAGTCCTCATAAACCGGTTCTATTAAAAGAAACTATTGATTACGTTTTTTCCGGCAACGGAATTTATTTTGACGGAACTTTGGGCTTCGGCGGACATGCGAGCGAACTTTTAAGTCGTTTGGATAATAGTTCTTTGCTTATTGGCGCGGATAAAGACAAAAAGGCGTACGAGTATTGCAAAAATTTGTTTGCCGACGAAAAGCGCGTAAGACTTTACAACACGAGTTTTGCAAATATCAACTTGATTGCAAAAATCGAATTTGTGGAACGCTTTAACGGAATTTATGCGGATTTGGGCGTTTCATCGTTTCAACTCGATAGCGCTGAAGCAGGATTTACTTTTCGCCGCGACGTTCCGCTCGATTTGCGTATGGACAGAACCGGCGGAAAAACGGCGGCGGAAATACTGAATGAACTCGACGCAAAAGAGATTGCTGATATTATTTACAAATTCGGCGAAGAGAAAAAATCGCGGCAAATTGCAAGTTTAATTGTAGAAAAGCGAAAAGAAAAACCGGTTAAAACAACCTACGACTTGCGTGAGATTGTAGCGCAAATTATTCCGCCGAATTACCTGAACAAAAGTCTCGCGCGCGTTTTCCAAGCGCTTCGTATTTACATTAATAACGAACTCGACGAACTGCGCGAGTTTTTAACAAAGGCAATCGATTTGCTTGCGCCTGGCGGAAGACTCGCGGTTATTTCGTTTCATTCGTTGGAAGACAGAATCGTTAAAGAAGTATTTAAATACGAAGAACTCGATTGCGTTTGTCCGCCAGAAAGTCCGGTTTGCGTTTGCGACAAAGAACAACGCGTGAAAATAATCACGAAAAAGCCGATTGTTCCGGACGCATCTGAAATAAAAAAAAATCCGCGCGCAAGAAGCGCAAAATTGCGAGTGGTTGAAAGAATATGAAAAAGAGAAAAAATCAAGATAAGGTTTCGTTCAGAACTCTGTTTATTTCGCTCGGCGTAATTTTTTTGATAGCGGTTTTCGTCCGCATCGCGAACGTGAAATCGCTGAAATTGGCGACGCGCGAAAAAGCAAGGTTAATCGAACAAACAAAAGTTTTACAAAGCGAAATAGACGATTTGCTGATTGAAAAGCAAAAACTTACGGCTCACGACAGAATCGAAAAAATAGCGAAAGAAAAATTGGGACTTGTCCCGAACTTAAGCGTGAACGAAAAAATCATAATCAATAAAAAAGAACTCGATTACATAAAGCGGATAGTTAACGAAAAATATGAATAGCGACAGACGGATTAAATTCAGAACGGGATTAATTTTTATTTTAATTTTAATTGCTTACGCAGGCATTGTAGCCAAATTATACAAAGTTCAAATCGTCGAACACGAAAAATACCGCCTCGCCGCGTTAAAACGGCACAACAAGCCGATTAAAGTAAAAGGCGAACGCGGAAATATTTTGGACAGAAACGGCGAGATTTTGGCGTACAGCCGCAACGTCGTTGATTTTATCGTTTACGCGCCACAAGTCGATAGTTTAAGCCAAATAAAAATAGCGCAAAGATTTTCGGAAGTTTTCGGGAAAAAGAAAGAATATTACGCCGGCTTAATGCAAAAGAAACGCGGCAACGTTACGCTCGAGAAAAACGTTCCATTCAAAAAAGCGGTCGAACTTGCGGAATTCAGAGCGAACGGTTTGTCGCAAGAGAAAAAGTATTTGAGAATTTATCCGTTGCGGCAAGTCGCCTCGCACGTTTTGGGATTTATTAACCGCGAAAACAAAGCGGTTAGCGGCGTTGAGAAACAATACGACGAATATCTGCAAGGCAAAGACGGCTATTATTTGGTCGAGAGAAACGCGTTCGGAAAAATAGTAGCCGTTGACGAAGAGCGTTCCGTTCCGCCGGAAAAAGGCGCGGACGTTTATTTGACGATTGACGTAACGTTCCAAAAAATTTTGGAAAAGGCGCTTCTCGACGGCGTTAATTATTTCAAAGGCAAATCCGCAATCGGAATTATCGAAGACCTGCGCACCGGCGAAATTATGGCGATGGCGAACATCCCGAATTTCGACCCGAACAATTACAATGTTTTTGACGCTTACTCAAGAAAGAACCGCGCAATTACGGACGTTTATGAACCTGGTTCAACGATGAAATCCGTTTTTATGTCGATTTTGTTGAACGAAAATAAAATAAGAGCAAACGAAATAATTAATACCGAAAACGGTTCGTTCGTTTACAAAGGTCGCAGAATACGCGATACGCACAAATTCCGCACGCTGAAGGTTCGCGAGGTTTTGGAATATTCGAGCAATATCGGAATGGCGAAGTTAAGCGAAAGAATTGACGCGACAACGCTTTATAAATATTTAAGAAATTTCGGATTCGGCAACAGAACCGGAATTGATTTGCCAGGCGAAGCAAAAGGCGAATTGGGAAAACCTGGAAGATTTTCCGCCACGACCAAAGCGTCAATCTCGCGCGGTTACGCTATTTCGGTTACGCCGTTGCAATTAACGACGGCTTATTCCGCTTTGGTAAACGGCGGCGAACTTTTGCGTCCGTTTGTGGTTCGGAAAATTACCGGAAAAAACGGAACGGTTCTTGAAAACGAACCGGAAAAAATAAGAGAAGTAATTAACGAAAAAACGTCGTCGGTAATCAGAAGTTGGATGATTGACGTCGTGGAAGGCGGAACGGCAAAAGCGGCGCGGTTCGACGACGTTTTGATTGGCGGAAAAACCGGAACGGCAATGGTTCTGGTAAACGGCAAATACAACGCTAACGAATATTACGCTTCTTTCGTGGGCTACTTCCCCGCCGACGCGCCGAAATACGTTTGCTACATTTGGGTCGAGCGTCCGCAACGCGAAAAATACGGCGGCTCGGTCGCCGCGCCGATTTTCAAACGCGTGGTTTCCGAATTGCTCGAAGCGTATCCGGAAATCGTTCCCGAACGCAAGCCGATAAATCGCAACAAACAAGGTTACGAAAAACTTTACGCGGATTTGAAAAAGAACCGCGCGAAAGCAAACGTTTTAACGACGGCGGACGTAAACCGCAAGCGCGTAAAGAAAAAAGAAGTTAAGGAAATAAATTTTTCGTCAATGCCGGATTTAATAGGCAAAAGCAAACGCGAAGCGATTTCGATATTAAACACGCTCGGCGTAAAATATAAAATTTCGGGACACGGAAGAATAAAAAGCCAAAGCGTTCGTCCCGGTTCGAAAATTAAAAAAGGTTTAACGGTGCAACTCTCATGTGCGAAGTAAAATTAAGCGAATTGCTAAATAACGTAAGCGTAATTCAAACGCTCGGCAACGCGGAAGAGCGCGTAATTAAGCGCATTTCCGCCGATTCGCGCAACGTGGACGAGCGCGCCGTTTTTATCGCGGTAACGGGATTTAAGTTTGACGCGCACGATTTTGTGCACGAAGTAATTAGCAAAAACGCCGCGGCGGTCGT
>WGAL01000037.1 GCA_015494845.1 Melioribacteraceae bacterium | reverse complement strand
GTATCAAATTATTTCTATTTTACTCGCCGTTATTATTTTTGCTCAACTAATCGTCATATTAAAACTCAAGAAAAAGACCAAAGCCGCCGAACGTTATCTGGAAATTGAAAAAGAATCCGTTCAAATTAAAGCGCTTTACGAAAATCTTAAAAACGGCTACAAAAATTTGGAAACCCAGAACGAGATTCTAAAAGAAAAAGTTTCTTCCCTTGAACAAAAAATTAACTTGCTGGAACAGGCGAATCTCGAATTGCTCGAAAGAAAAGAGCAATTGCAACAGAGCAAGGAAAAACTTGAATTGCTTCACAAGCAAAAACAAGAGATGTTTGCAATTGCGCTACACGATATTAAAAATCCTATTTCCGCAATCAAAAGTTATTTGGATTTGCTAGATTCTTACGATTTGACCGCCGCCGAGCAACAGGAGATAATGGACGGCTTAATGGCTTCGTCGGAAAAAATTGTTAAGCTTGCGAAAGAAATTACCGAAGTAATAGTTTCCGATAACTTCTCGGAAAAATATAATTTCAAAGTAATGTCAATTAATGAAATAATTCATTCGGTTTATTTGCAGAATCTCGCTTACGCCGAAATTAAAAACATTAAGTTAATTAACAAAAGTTCCAATAAACTTCCGCCTGTTAAAGTTGACCCTGATAGAATTGAGGAAGCAATAGACAACTATGTAAACAACGCCATAAAATACAGCGGAGAAGGCAAGGAGGTAATAATAAAATCTTATTTCAATCCTTCCTTTGTTACGGTTGAAGTAACTGACAGCGGGCCAGGCATCGAAAAGGAAGATTTGGACAGAATTTTCCAAAAAGGCGTAATGCTCAACAATCAACCGACCGGCGACGAAACGCGAAACGGAATTGGTCTTTGGAGTGTAAAGCACATAATAGAAGAACACGGCGGAAAAGTTTGGGTAAAAAGTAAACCTGACATAGGCTCAACCTTTGGTTTTGATTTGCCTCGCGCCGACGTGTAAGTTAAAAAACGCCTCTTGATTTTATCGTGATTTTCCATTCTTAACGTCGGAAATGCACTCGCTCATCCCTGCGTATTTAATTTATATTCCTTATTTTTCTTAACATTTTTGTAATTTTAATTGCTTGAATAATGAACTAACACAAAGTGAAAAATGGAAAAACTTACCATTGACGGAAATTCTTTAACGCTTGAAAAAATCGATTTTTTTCTCCGCGAAAATCCTGAGGTTGTTTTATCTAAATCGGCGATTTCCAAAATAAAAAAAGCGCGTAAGCTAATTGACGATTGGTTGAAGGATGATAAAGTAATTTACGGCGTTACAACAGGCTTCGGCGAATTTGCTAACGTCAGAATTTCAAAAGAACATCTCGAACAATTGCAAGAAAATTTAATCAGAAGTCATTCCGCAGGCGTTGGCGAGCCGTTGCCTTTGTTCATAGTTAAGTTAATGATGCTGTTGCGCGTTAATGCGCTTGCAAAAGGACATTCAGGCGTGCGCTTGGAAACTTTGCAGTTATTAATTGAAATGATTAACCGCAACATCATTCCGGTAATTCCGTCGCAAGGTTCGGTCGGTTCCAGCGGCGATTTGGCGCCGTTATCGCACTTGGCTTTGGCTTTAATCGGGGAAGGAAAAGTAGTCGAGGCGGAAGATGTTTTTCAAGATATCGGAAAATATAAAATTAAATCGGCAAGAACCGTATTAAAAAAGTACGGTTTAAAACCTGTCAAGTTGAAAGCGAAAGAAGGGCTTTCCCTTAACAACGGAACGCAAATGATGACGGCTTTCGGCGCATACATTTGTATGAAAGCAAAAGAGCTTGCCAAAACCGCCGATATTGCCGCCGCGCTTTCTCACGAAGCGTTGCGCGGAACCGATAAAGCGTACGATTTGCGACTTCATAATTTGCGTCCTTACAGAGGGCAACTCGCAACGGCGGAAAACATGCTGAACTTACTGCGAAACAGCGAGATAAGACTTTCGCATTTGACTGACGACGACCGCGTTCAGGATTCATACTCAATCCGGTGCATTCCGCAAATTCACGGCGCATCGAAAAACGCAATTGATTATGTGTGTTCACAAATTGAAATAGAAATTAACTCTGCGACCGACAATCCGCTTATTTTCCCGAAAGAAGGCGACCACATCGAAGGAGGTAATTTTCACGGACAGCCGGTTGCGCTTCCTCTCGACTTTATGAAAATCGCTCTTGCCGAGCTTGCAAACGTTTCCGAACGTAGAATCGAGCGACTTACCAACGGTTCTTTAAGCAAACTGCCCCGCTTTTTAACTCCTGAAGGCGGCTTGAATTCCGGGCTGATGATTGCGCAATATACGGCGGCTTCGCTTGTTTCCGAAAACAAAACGCTCGCGCATCCGGCAAGCGTCGATTCGATTCCCACGTCGGCGAACCAGGAAGACCACAATTCAATGGGCTCGATTGCCGCCCGGCATTGTTTCCAAATTTTAAAGAACACGCAAAAAGTAATTGCAATCGAATTACTAACCTCCGCGCAAGGCATTGAATTTCTGAAACCTTTGAAATGCGGCGAGGGAACGAGCGCCGCTTACAAGGCGGTAAGGAAATATGTAAAACCGATTAAAAAAGATGTTATTTTATATAAAGAAATTGAAAAAATTATAAACGCCGTAGAGAAAGGAGAAATTCTGAACGCGGTTGAAAAGAAAATTAAACTGAAATAAAAAAAGAGGCATCGCTATGAAAAAATTGTTTACAATCGTTTTTCTTATTTTGGGAATTTCGCTTAACGCTCAACAGCTTCTCGAAATATACCAAATTCAAGGAAGCGGAATGACCACGCCTTACGAAGGGCAACAAGTCCGGACCGAAAACAACGTTGTTACGATGGTTTTAAGCCGCAGTTTTTATATGCAAACTCCGGACGACAGAAGCGACAACGATCCGAACACTTCTGACGGAATTTTGGTTTACCTTGGAGAAACGCCGAATGTTGAAGTCGGCGATATGGTAAACGTTACCGGAACGGCAACCGAATATTACGATTTCACCGAAATTTCCTCTCCGAGCGTTACGGTCGTTTCGCACAACAATCCTCTTCCAACGCCGGTTCGTTGGGACGAAAACACGCCTTCGCCGAATCAACCTTGGCCCGAAAACGAAATTGAAAGATTCGAAGGAATGCTTGTTGAATTTTACAACGGCGTGGCGACTTCCGGCACAAACGTTCACGGAGATTTTTGGGCGGTTGCAAAACCGCAAAGAACTTTCCGCGAACCTGGAATTGAATACGATTACCAAATAAGCGGACTGCCTGTTTTCGATATGAATCCGGAAAAATTTGAAATCGATACATACAGCGGCGAACCGGTTTTGGTTAAAGGCGGAAGCGTGATTTCTTACGTGAAAGGTTGCGTAAGATACAGCTTCGGCGATTACGGAATAATTCCTGCCGAACTTCAAGTGGATACCGACCTTACGCCGGATGCGGCAAGCGACCAGCCGGAAAATCAATATTCTGTCGGAACGCTGAATTGCCACGTTTTAACGGACGACGCAACCGCCGACGTTCCGCTCGACGTGCGCGTCGCAAAACTTTCGAAATATATTCGCGAAGTTATGAAAAGCCCTGACATTGTGGCGTTGCAGGAAATTAAAAACAATTCGGTTCTGCAAACGCTTGTAAATAAAATAAATTCGGACGACCCGACGCTAAATTATTCCGGATACATTGAAGAATTCGATAATTTTTCTGGCTTGAATTCCGCGTTTATCGTGCGTTCACGAATTACGGTTACCAACGTTGACCTGGTGGGAGAAACCGCAACGTTTACAATGGGCGGAGGAACATATTCCACGTTCGATCGTCCGCCGCTTTTGCTTTACGCGGAAATCGGCGATTTCGCTTTTAGAGTTTTGAACGTTCACCTGCGCTCGCGTAACAGCATTAACGATTCGCAAGACGGAGAGTTTGTCAGAGCAAAACGTCATGCGCAATCGCTTTGGGTTGCCAATTACATTCAAGGAATTCAAAATAATAATCCGACCGCGAAAGTTGCGATTGTAGGCGATTACAACGCATTCGAGTTTACCGACGGTTACGTTGACGTTCTCGGACAAATTACCGGAGACCCTGACCCGCTTGGCGCGTTGTTCGAAGTTTCGGATATCGTAAATCCGCCGTTGGTGAATTTAACCAAGCAAACAAGTCAAAGCGACAGATATTCGTATTGCTACGAAGGCGACGCGCAAGCGCTCGATCATATCGTTTTGACGAGCAGTTTCAATAATTATTTCAGATACGTCAAATTTGTTCACGCCAATTCCGATTATCCTGAAAATTTTGAAGGCGACGCCACAACGCCGCTTGCTTCTTCCGACCACGACGGCGTGGTATTCAGATTTACGACTTATCCGAACGCGGTTGACGGCGAAGACGCAACGCCGGTAAAATTCAAACTCGCTCAAAATTACCCGAACCCGTTTAATCCGACGACAAATATTACATACGTCATTGCGAGGAGCGAAGCGACGCGGCAATCTGCCGCATTGCCGGTACAACTCAAAGTTTACGACGCGCTCGGACGCGAAGTTGCCACGCTTGTAAACAAAAAACAATCGCCGGGTAAATATTCGGTTCAATTTAATGCAAATAAATTAAGCTCGGGAATTTATTTCTACACTTTGCGTGCCGGCAATTTCGTTCAAACGAGGAAAATGATTTTGATGAAATAATTGATTTGAATAATTTCTTATCAGCCGCGTCGTTCAAACAGACCGAATGGCGCGGCTTTTTTATTTCCGTAAAAATAATTCCGAATTAGGCGAATTCCACGGCGTCGGAAAGTTCGTTCGTATCGTCCGGTTTGATTGGGAAATGTTGTTGTAAAACCTTTGCCGCTTCCCTGATGCCGAGAATTATTCCGCCGGTAAAATGTCCGCGCGAAAATTCTTCTTGCATTTTGTCGCGGATTTCGTCCCAGACTTTTTGTTCGATCTTTTCGTTTATGCCTTTGTCGGCGTAAATGTAAAACTTCTTTTC
>WGAL01000036.1 GCA_015494845.1 Melioribacteraceae bacterium | reverse complement strand
TAGTAGAGTACTCATAAAATCGGAAATTGTAAATTCACCCGTTTTCTGCATTACGAAAAAGTGGAAATGATTCGGCATCAAGCAGTATGCTAAAAATTTTATTGAATACTTCTTTTTGTAAAAATGGATTTTGTTTAAGAAATAAAAGTAATCGTCTTTTTCGTAAAAGATATTTCCTTTATTTACGCCACGATTGTAAATGTGATGAAAAGAATTTTTGATGAAATTTCTTGGCTTATCCATTCCCGCTCATTTTTTTAATAAAATTGCAAGAAAAATAAATTAAATTTAACTACATTTCAACTTTATGTTTAATTTTACCTTCAATCCGCCGCGGCGGATTGCTCCTTGTAGGTAAAAAACAGCAAGTTAATTTTACTTATGTCATTTTCAACCTTGAAGGAACAAGTACCTTCAAGGTTTGGCATTTATATCTCAATAAAAAATTTTAGCAAATGAAATTACGCGGCGAAAATCTTGTAAAAATTTATAAAAAGAGAACCGTTGTCAAAGGCGTTTCGGTTGCCGTTGAGCGCGGCGAAATTGTCGGATTGCTTGGGCCGAACGGTGCAGGCAAAACAACGACGTTTTATATGATTGTAGGAATGATAAAAGCCGATGGCGGACAAGTTTTTATCGATGAAACCGAAATTACCAAATTCCCGATGTACAAACGCGCGCGGCTCGGCGTAGGTTATCTTCCGCAAGAAGCGTCCGTTTTTCGACGATTAACCGTCGAGGAAAATATTCTTTCGGTTCTGCAAATGATGAAATTAAGCGACGCCGAACAAAAAGAAAAAACCGAACGGCTTTTGGAAGAATTAAACATTACTCACATCAGAAAAAATTTGGGGATTCAATTAAGCGGCGGCGAAAGAAGACGAACCGAAATCGCCCGCGCTCTTGCAACAAACCCGAATTTCATTTTATTGGATGAACCATTTGCCGGCGTTGACCCAATAGCCGTTGAAGATATTATGAACATTGTCGCAAATCTGAAAAGCCGCGGAATCGGAATTTTAATAACAGACCACAATGTTCACGAAACTTTAAGCATTGTGGACAGAGCGTACATTTTGATTGAAGGTGAAATTTTCAAGGAAGGTTCAGCAGTTGCTCTTGCGGAAGATAAAGACGTTCGAAAACTTTATCTTGGCGAAAAATTCAAATTGGAGCGCTACTGATTTGCTTAAAAAAGCTCGGCGAAAATTACCTCAAAATAAATCCGATTCTTTCCAACTTCCCGTCAATATTTGAGCGCGGATAAATATTAAAGATTTTGCACAGCAAAGGATAAATGTCAATATTTAACAGCGTTCCGCATTGATAACCTCTTTTGAACGCCGGTCCTTCCGCTACAAAATAGCCGTGCATATCCATTATGTGATTGTCGTAACCGTGATTTCCGGCATTGTCTTCATTTTTGCCAGTAAACATCGCAACGTGTTCGTTATCTACCAACGACCAATGTAAATCTGCAATTAAAACAATGGAATAAATGAACGGATTTTTTGAGAAATGAAAATATTCCGGCACTTCGTCGCGTTTATAAACCTTAAAATGTTTAGCGTGCGATTTTAAATAATTATAAACTTCGTCAATTCGATTTTTCTTCGGTTCAACCATCATCAATGGTCCGACGTTAGAAAGTTTAACGTCAAAGCCGCTCAGTAATTTTTCAATGTTGATTAATTTATCTTTGCTAATTTCCGTCATTCCGTGGTCGGATACAAAAATTACGTTTACGCTGTCTTTCATTCCAATTTTCTCTAAGGAACTCACAATATAACCGGCGACGCTGTCCAATCGGGAAATTGCAACGTTAATTTCTTTTGAGTTTGGCCCGTACCGGTGACCGTAATCGTCGGTATCGGAAAAATAAAGCGTAATAAAATGAGCCCTTTGCGAGTAAGGTTTGCTTAACCAAGCAATTACGGAATCGACGCGAACTTTGTTTGGAATTTTGCCGTCGTATAATTTGTAATGGTCGCACTTGTAATTTTTGTCATTAACCGACGAAGAAGGCCAAAAGAAGCAAGCCGTTTTAATTCCATTTCGTTTTGCCGTTTCCCAAAAAGGTTCTCCCAAATACCATTTTGAGTTTCGAACCGAATTTCGGTCGCTTAATTTGTACCATTCATTTGTTGTGGGATTTTCAAAAATATTTGTGATTATTCCGTGATTTGCCGGATACATTCCGGTAATGATTGAAATATGGTTCGGAAACGTTTTGGAAGGAAAAACCGGTTGTAAAGAAATAGCGCGAACGCCTTCGGAATATATTTTTTCAAGATTTGGAGTTATGTTTCTATTCAAATAATCCCAACGGAATCCGTCGAAAGAAACAAGTAAAACGTAAGGTTTTTGCGCAATGTTTATTGAAGTTAAAACTAAAAGGAATAATAAAAATAATTTGAATTTTTTCATTTTTGCTCTTTCAAAATTTTTAAAAAGTAATTATAATAAAATTAAAACAGTCTCTTTGTAAAAAAGCCCCGAAAATTCGGGGCTTTAGAACGCACTAAATTACTTCCTATATTAATATTGCATCGAATGAGACGAGATTTTTGCTTTTAAGTAATCGCGGTTCATTCTTGCAATGTTTGTAATTGAAATACCTTTCGGACATTCTGCTTCGCAAGCGTATGTGTTCGTACAACTTCCGAATCCCATTTCGTCCATTGTATTAACCATTGCTTGAACTCTTTCGTAACGCTCCGGTTGTCCTTGCGGCAGCAAAGCAAATTGCGAAACCTTAGCTCCGACAAAAAGCATTGCGGACGCATTTTTACAAGCCGCAACGCAAGCTCCGCATCCGATACATTCCGCGGCGTCAAGCGCTTGCAGAGCCGTTTCTTTCGGTATCGGAATTGAGTTCGCGTCCGGAGGATTTCCGGTATTTACGGAAATAAATCCGCCCGCTTGAATAATTTTATCGAGCGGGGAACGGTCAACGACAAGGTCTTTAATGTTTTTGTACGCTTTTGCTCTGAACGGTTCAAGGTAAAGCGTTTCGCCGTCTTTGAAATTTCTCATATGCAATTGGCAAGTTGCGGTTTTCGGAATTGGCCCGTGCGGGTGTCCGTTAACCACAATGCCGCAAGTGCCGCAAATTCCTTCGCGGCAATCGCTCTCGAAAGCAATAGGACGTTTGTTTTGCGCTTCGAGGTCGTTGTTTAATTCGTCAAGCATCTCCAATATCGAGGCGTCTGGAGTAACGGAAATTTTAAATTCTTCAAAATAACCTTCCGCTTCAGGAGATTCTTTCCGCCAAATATTCAAAGTTAAATTTATTTTCTCAGCCATTACTTATAACTCCTCATCGATGGTTTGACATATTCGAATGTGAGCGGTTCTTTGTTGAGTTCCCATTCGCCGACTTTCTTAAACTCCCAAGCCGCAACGTAGGAATATTCTTCGTCATTACGCAACGCTTCGCCTTCTTCGGTTTGATATTCTTCGCGGAAATGTCCGCCGCAAGATTCGTTGCGGTTTAATGCGTCGCGAGCCATTAATTCGCCGAGTTCGAGGAAATCGGCAATTCGTCCGGCTCTTTCGAGAGTTTGGTTGAGAGTTTTATCGTCTTCGGGAATATTTATATTGTTCCAGAACTCTTCGCGCAATTCGCGGATTTTCTTTATCGCTTCTTCAAGACCTTCTTTCGTTCTTGATATGCCGACTTTGTCAATCATTACGTGACCGAGTTCTTTGTGAATTGCGTCAACCGTTTTTTTGCCTTTAATCGAAAGAAGTTTTTTGATTGTGTTTTTAACGTTTTCTTCGGCTTCCGCAAATTCGGGTCTGTCCGTACTGACTTTTTGCGGTCTTTCCGTACCGAGATAATTTCCGAGGGTGTAAGGAATAACGAAATATCCGTCGGCAAGACCTTGCATAAGCGCGCTCGCTCCGAGACGGTTTGCGCCGTGGTCGGAGAAGTTCGCTTCGCCGAGTACGAATAATCCGGGGATTGTGCTCATCAAATGATAATCGACCCAAAGACCGCCCATCGTGTAGTGAGGAGCGGGATAAATCATCATCGGAACTTCGTAAGGATTATCGCCGGTGATGTTTTCATACATTTCGAAAAGGTTGCCGTATTTTTCTTCAACGGCTTTTCTTCCCATTCGTTTGATTGCATCGGCAAAATCGAGATAAACCGCGCGTCCGGTTGGCCCAACGCCTCTTCCTTCGTCGCAAACGTATTTTGCGTTACGCGAAGCGACGTCGCGCGGAACCAAGTTGCCGAATGCCGGATATTTAACTTCGAGATAGTAATCGCGTTCTTCTTCGGGAATTTCATTCGGCTTCCGCGTATCGCCGGGTTTTTTCGGGACCCAAATTCTCCCGTCGTTACGCAAACTTTCGCTCATCAAAACGAGTTTGGATTGCGCGCCGCCGTGCGCAGGAATTGCCGTCGGGTGAATTTGCGTAAACGCGGGATTAGCAAATAAAGCGCCGCGTTTGTGGGCTCTCCAAGCGGCGGTAACGTTGCTGTTCATTGCGTTCGTTGATAAGAAATAAACGTTAGAATAACCGCCGGTTGCAAGAATAACCGCTTGTCCGGCGTATCTTTCAATTTCGCCGGTAAGTAAATTTCTTACGATAATTCCGCGCGCATGTCCGTCAACGACGACTAAATCGAGCATTTCGCGGCGCGTGTACATTTGCACGTTGCCTGCGCCGATTTGACGGCTCAACGCGCTGTATGCGCCGAGTAGGAGTTGTTGTCCTGTTTCGCCGCGAGCGTAAAATGTACGCGAAACTTGCGCGCCGCCGAAAGAACGGTTTGTTAAATAACCGCCGTATTCGCGAGCAAAAGGAACGCCTTGCGCCACGGCTTGGTCTATAATGTTGTTGCTAACTTCCGCCAAGCGGTAAACGTTTGCTTCGCGCGAACGGAAGTCGCCGCCTTTTACCGTATCGTAAAACAATCTGTAAACCGAGTCGCCGTCGTTTTGATAATTTTTAGCCGCGTTAATTCCGCCTTGCGCGGCGATTGAGTGGGCTCTGCGCGGCGTATCGTGAAATGAAAACGCTTTAACTTTATATCCTAACTCGGCAAGCGTCGCCGCCGCCGAAGCGCCGGCCAAGCCGGTTCCAACAACGATAATATCATATTTTCTTTTATTGGCAGGATTTACCAATTTCATTTCGAATTTGTGTTTTTCCCACTTCTCAGAGATGTGTCCTGCCGGAACTTTTGAATCTAACTTAACCATTAGTTACCTCCCATAGAAGTAAAATAAAAGTATATCGGGATTAACGAAAATCCCAAACCGAAAATCCAAGCTAACGCCGTTCCGGTTTTCTTAACCCAAGGCGTGTATTTCGGATGTGTCCAACCAAGTGTTTGAAATGCGCTTTGAAATCCGTGATGAATGTGGATTCCGAGCGTAATCATTAACAAAATGTAGAACAACGAATACAACGGATTTTGGAACCAAGTTACAACGATGTCGTAAAGTTCCCTTCCTTGCGGCCCGAATTTGTATTCGTACCAAAACGTCGCCAAGTGAATTACAAGAAATAATAGAATCAAAACGCCGGTTTGCCAAGTGTAACGCGCGCTGAAATCTATTAACTCGTTCGATTTGTAAACCTTGTATTGTTCCGGTCTCTTTTCGCTGTTTTCAACAGCGAGTTTAAGACCGTAATAAATATGAACAAGGAAAAGCAAAGCGAGTAAGATTTCGAGCACGTGAGTAAACCACCCGAATGATTCCAATCCGTGAACATAGGCGGTAAAAGTGCTTTCGCCGCCCCAGATAGTGTAGTTGCCAGCCAAGTGGACAAACAGAAACAAGACGAGCAACAAGCCGGTTACGGCCATAACTACCTTTTTTCCGATTGAAGTGCTGAGACTTCTCGATAACCAGCCCATTAAAAATCCTCCTTAAATGTAGTTAGAGTATGTTTATTGAAAAGAAAATTTGAAGTGTTAAGCCATATGTGGAAATGTGTTATAAGCATCAAAAATTTTAAATTGAAAAAATAAACTTAATCTTATTAATAAAAAAAATCAAAGACAATTTTATCTGAATTTTGCTGAGACGCTAAGCAAATCCCATTCTTCTAGAAAGTAGAAATCGGATTCGCGCCAGACTTTGGATTTTATTTAAAATAAAAATTTCTTGCTTTTTTTATGAAATATTAACTAAATTATGATTGAAATAATATTTTATGGTTAGACAATAAAATCTTTTGAGAGTTGCCGTGAGAAAAAAAATACTATTTTCATTAATTTATCTAACCTTACTTTCCACCGTTGTTGCCCAAGTTCCAGGCAAAATTACCGGAACTGTAAAAGACGAAACCGGAAATCCTTTGCCAGGGGCAAACGTTATTGTTGACGGAAAGGCAATCGGTGCAAGCACAGATATGGACGGACATTACGTAATTTTAAATATTTCTCCTGGCGTGTATTCCGTTACCGCTTCTTATATCGGATTTGAAAAGGTTCGCCAAAAAAATATTGTGGTTAAACCTGGCTTAACAACGCGCGTGAATTTTGTGCTTCCTGAGCAAACGGTTTCGCTTAACAAAGTGGTGGTCGTTACGCCGGAAGAACCTTTAATTCAAAAGGACGCTACAACGAAAATCACCACAATCAATTCCAAGGATTTGGAAGTGATGCCGGTTGAAAATTTACAAGACATTTTGGGAACGCAATCTAATATCGCCGTGCTTACCAATACTCCGAACGCAAAAGCTGGTTATAACGAACGCGGTATCGACGATATCCGTTTGCGCGGCGGACGCAGTAACGAAGTTGCGTTAATGATAGACGGCGTTAAAGTTTCCAATCCGATTTTCGGCGGCTTCGGAACGAAGTTAAGTAAAAATTCAATTCAACAAGTTGCGATTGAATCCGGAGGTTACAGCGCTAAATACGGAAACGCGCTTTCAGGCGT